>JAGHYP010000029.1 GCA_017743585.1 Chloroflexota bacterium | reverse complement strand
AGATGTGTATAAGAGACAGCTGCGAATGGTGCGTACGCTCGGCGTGACGTCATCGCCTGTGTAGCCATCGCCGCGCGTCGCGCCAAGCGTCAGGACGCCATTTGAGTAGGTCAGGATGACCGAGACGCCGTCGAATTTCGGCTCGACAGTGTAGGCGAAGGCGGCGCGCGTATCGAGGACTTTCTCAAGGCGTGCCTGCCAGGCGCGCAGCTCATCTGCTGTGTGGGCTTTGGCAAGGCTGAGCACCGGCGCGGGATGAGTCACTTTGGGCAGGCGCTCATCAAGGTCATCGCCGACGCGCTGCGTGGGCGAATCGGGCGTGATCAGCTCAGGATAGCGCCTCTCTATGGCTTCCAACTCATCGAAGAGCTGGTCATACTCGGCATCGCTGATGGTCGGCGCGGCGAGCACGAAGTAGCGATAGTTGTGCTCGTTCAGCAGACGGCGCAGCTCAGCGGCGCGCTGCGCAGCGGCCTCGCGCTCAGCTGAGTCATCTGGTCGGTCGCTCATGGCACTCTCTCAGGATGCATCGGTTGCGCTGCAATCAGTATAGCACGGATTTTCTAAAATACGTCGTGCGTAGCGTCAATTATCATTGAAAAAGGCGGCACTTTCGATCAAAAATCATAAATGAAGTAGGCTCAATGCGATAACAGACAGGCAGAAAAATGGTGCGCTCGACCTCAGAGACAAATTTGGCTGAGATGCTGCATCAATCGCTGATCTCTGTGCTAGGCGCTCCGCCTGATCCCGCGCCGCTCTCGCCGCAAGTGTTGGAAGTTGTTGAGCGCGAGCACTACCGTCGCGAGCGCGTCAAGTATCAGGTCAGCCCGAATCAGTGGAGCTATGCGCACCTGCTCATCCCGAAGGGCGCGAGCGCGCCATGCCCTGCTATCATCTGCCATCACAGCAGCGGCAACTTCGCTGCAGGCAAAGATGAAATGGTAGACGAGACGCGCCCGTCTATCGGCATTGAGTTGGTGCGGCTCGGTTATGTCGTCATGGCGCCGGATGCCTTCGGGTATGGCGAGCGCCGCTCGCCGCACAGCAACGGCGCCGCTTATGACGCCGCCTATACCCTGCAGCAATATACCGTCCTGCTCTTGCGCGGCGAGACCATGCTGCGGCACTTGATCTCGGATATCAGCCGCGCTGTGGATTATTTGGTCACGCGCCCTGAAGTGGATAGCGCACGGCTTGGCTTCATCGGGCAGAGCTACGGCGCGCGCATGGCGCTCTGGGCGGCCGCCTTCGAGCCGCGCCTGATCGCAACCGTGGCGCACGGCAGTCTGATGAGCTACCGCGAGACCGTGCGGCAAGGCAGTTGGTTTCAAATTGAGTTTGTTGTGCCGCGCCTGATGCAGATCGCCGACCTGCACGACATTCTCTCACTGGTCGCGCCGCGTCCGTTCTTGCTCTCGACTGTCGCAGGCGATGCGCACAGCACAGACGCCGCTGAAATCTACCAACGCGCGCTGCCCGCCTATCAACGGCTCGGCGTGCCGCAGCGCCTCACGCACTATGTCTATCCGCGCGGCAACGGCTTCGAGCCTGCCATGCGCTACAAGGCCTACGCATGGCTGAATAGCTGGCTGAAGCCCTACTAGCGACTTCCAGAGAGCGAGACAACCGCTAGCATCATGACAGCAACGGCTACCGCAGCGCCGCGCTAGGCGCATCTGCGGCGCAACTTCGTCTTTTTCGCGCCGAATTGCTTTGCCTTCGGCGTCGACTTTGGCGTCAGTTCGATCTTGTTGGCAAGTCTCGGTCAGCTTTCCGCCTTATTGAGCCGCGCCGAAGGCCGCCCAGCCGAGCAGCAACGCCACACTGACATGGCGAGGATATCAGTTGGCATCAGCGGCCGTCTTCTTAGGCAAAAGCCCGTGCTGTTCGATGTACGCGATCAACGTTTCAGCGAACAAGCGCCTGCCTTCGGGGGTTAGGTGCAGATCAGCACGGCCGTATATGCGCTGACCGCTTTGGTAGGCTGCGCGAAACACTTCAAATGGATCGACGCAATGGTAGCCGCGCGCTGTGCAGCGATCGCGCACAGTTTGGCGTGCCTGCGTCACGGCTTCGTGTGGCGACTGCGCGTCTTCCACCTCGTCAATGTGCGGCATAAGCGCTATTACGACCGTCGCGCCGTGTTCAGCGGCGAGCGCAATGCCTGCAGCGTAATCGTCCAAGACGCTCGTCATGTCGCCCTCACACGGCGGCTCGGGGGCAGGTGCGAGAGACGGCTGCTGCGGCGTCGAGGCGCGTCCTCGCAGCCAATTGCCGATCATGCGCGCCAGCGCTGAGTATCGCCCTAGCCCGCTGCCGAAGACAGGCGGGCGCTCAGGCTCGGACTCGGCTGTAGTTTGTGCGGCGGCGCCCCGCCGCGCCAAGCGGCAATTATCTTCCGCGTCGTTGTGATACCACTGCCAGATGATCAAGCGTGGCTTGAGGCTCGGCAAGAGCTTGCGGAGCATATCCAGCTGCTCTGTCGAGCCGCTGCCGAGCGCTGCCGCGCTCAACGCGCGCCAGCCATATGCGCTCAAGTGCGCAATCCAGCAGTCGCTTGCGTCCATCCAGCAGAAAGTGAACGAGTCGCCGAGCGCCAACACATCCAGATTATCGGCGGGCGCTTTTGCATCTTGCACTTTCAACTTGGCAGCAGGGAGCACAAGCGTTTCTTCAGACCAAGGCAGAATGCGCACGCCAACAACCGCCAAGCGCAGCTCATTCGGTAGCGTCGTCCAAAAAAGGCGCACGCCGATCTCGAAAAGCAAGGCGAGGCCGATCAGCGCACTGATCAGCCGTGCAAGGCGGCGAAGAGCGCGTCGCTTCGGCATAAATTCTCAACGCTCTGAGCCACTGCTGAGACGTTGCATGTAGCTGGGCAGCAGGTCACTTTTCCGCAAGTTGGCGCCTGCCCGCGACTTCAGGCTTGACGCGGTAGATCCTATACTCGCCGATTCGTCCTATCTCTTCCAGCGGATCGTTCTCGCTCAGCACAGGCGTAGTGTTCAAATACTTGTAAAGCTCAATCCAAGGTGACCGGCGCTCTATATTTCGCATCGGAATTTCAGATATTGGACAAACTAATAGAAGCTCGCTGCGCTCTGCCATACTGGGCAGTACACGCCTAGGCGGACTAGACTCCTTCGAGCTAAAAGGTAATGTTGTAAACGGAAGACGTAAATCAAATTGAGCAAAAATCATTAAGTTTGTGCAGATTGTGCGAGTCGTGGCGTTCTGATAGCCGTTTCTCCGCTTCCATAGCTGTACGTTGATCGATGCATGCCTTGCTGCCACTGCCGATGCGTCGCTCTGAAACGACATCGGGCTAGGCAAATCTCTCACAGCCTCTAATGCTGTAAGAGCATATATGCACAGTAAAATCGACACTAAAGTAGCAGCCGCTTTGCTTTGATAAAGTCTGCTTACGACTATTCCATAGATGATAGCTAAGCACGGCAAAACATGAAAGGCAAAACGAAAGTCTGGAACGGGTGATGCAAAAGTTACGTAAATTGGAACTAAAGCTGCTGGAACAATTAAAAAGCCTAGCTTTAAGGCTGCTTCGCGCTTGCGCAATCTGTGTCGGCTCTTTGTGAAAGAATATATCAAACCAAGAATGCCCACTGAAACTGTTACCCAATCTAGTGGCTGATAGGTCGAAGCTGTGTTCTGCAACCAACTTTCCAGCCTATCAATCGCCTGAGAGTATGTAGCGTTGGCTAAGTTGTCAGCGCCGCTCAAAAACCAAATAGCGTATGTCAGCCACAGCAGTCCAACAATAACTCCAATAGTGAGCGCCTGCTTGATCAACGTTTGAGAGCCGCACTTTGCCTTATAGAATATCGCGGCTACCGCCAAAACCAGTGTCCCATAGATGAGCGACTCAAATCTGATGTAAGGCGACATGCCTACCAAAACAGCCAGAACAACTGCCCAGACTCGACGCGTCGTCCTGACGAGCAAAGCCGCTATAATTACCATCCAAGTCACAGCCGCCATGAAAAGCAAGTCGGCATTGAACATTCGAATATGATAGAGCAATCTGCCGTTGAGCATGAAGATGAAAACGCTCGACAGGGCAACAGCGCGGCTGAAAAACAGCCTTCCGATCAGATATATGCCAAAAGCCATGAAGAGCAGGATGATTGCATTAGCGATCATCCCTGAGAGGGGCAAATCGTAGACAAGCCAGTTGATCGCACCTACCAAAAGCGGATAGGCGAGCGTGTAAAAAGAGAGGTGGTCGAAGATACCGTGTGTGTGCTGCCACGCACGGCTGAGGTACCACCATCCATCTTTGTATTGCAACGTATCTGCGAACTCAACTCGCAACAGGCTTGCCACGACTACAAACACAAATAGCGCGAGAACGAAAGCAATATCAACAGCATCTCGGCGTGAGAATTGCATGTTCCCTCCTGAGAGCAACTTCCGAGCGCTCCGAGCTGCCAATAGTGTCATCACTCACGAGTTGGCAGCAACTTTTCGCGGTCGAGGTATTCAGCGATGAGCTGCGCCAACACCCGATTGCCGCTCGCATCCAAGTGCGAGTCGAAACTGTAAAAGACGCTCTCGCCTCGCGCGACAGCATCTCGCAGCGCAGGCAGCGCGTCGATATAGTGGTAGCCCTTGGCTGCTAGGTGCGCGATGATAGCGCGTCGTCCCTCGCCGATGGACTCGATATATTCCGCGCCGAGTATCTCGCTCAGTGCCGCGCTGTAGGCTTCCTCTTTGGTCGGCAGGAGCACGATCAGCAGCTCAGCGCCAACTTCTTCGCGCAAAAAGCGCCGCGCGCTATCAAAAATCTCTAGCGTGCGCGCTAAGCCGTAGCGATTCGCCGGCCAAGCCAGCGAGTCGGCGTGCGGATATTCTGTCGTGCGTACCAGCAGCGGACGGTTGTTCACGAATACGGTCTGGTAGTGCCGGTAAGGCGTCAGGACAATCGGCGGCGTCAGAGCGACGTAGATCAGGTGCGCTACCGCCGAGAATTGCCCAAGGCCGACAGGCTCAAGGTCGGGGTTGAGCGGCGGCGGCGCCTCGAGCAGCTTGGTCTTGCCTTGTAGCAGGTCAAGGTCATAGACATCCTTCAGATCGTTTGGAAACCACGTCCAAATGACCAAGCGCGGCTTGGTCGGCGGCACGATTTGTTGCATCAGGGCAAATTGACCGGCAGTGCCTGTGCCTGGCACCGCCGCGTTGAACCAGTTGCCATAGCGCTCCGCCAGCTGAGTCACCCAGCAATCGGCGTACTCCGTCCAGCAGAAAGTGAACGAATCGCCGAAGGTCATCACGTCCAGCGGGTAGCGCGGGGGCGCGCTGCGAAAACCGATGCCATGGCCGTCCCAGATGCTGATCGTATCCACTTGAAAGCGCGCATCGCTCCAACGGACGGGATAATTGCGCAAACCAACAGGCAGGCGCACCTGAACTGTGCGATCCAAAATGAACGGGAAGGCAGGCACAATCCGCTCTTCAGACCATGGCACGCGGCGCACGCCTTGCAGCTCGGCCTGAATGCGCGGCGGCAGGAGCTCAAAGCCAAGCCGCAAGGCGATTTCAGCGATCAGCCACGCTAGCAGCACGCCGAAGCCGATCAGCGCAAGGCGGCGCAACGTTGTCGTTAACGTTATCGTCGAGCGCACGCTACGAGCGGATAGTCCAGCCACTTTCAACGCGCTGCTAGCAGCTGCTCGCGGTCTAGATGCTCAGCGACCAATTGAGCAAGCACCTTGTTGCCGTTTACATTCAGATACTCGCTCATGCTATAGTAAAGCACTTCACCTCTTTGTGCTGCCGCTTGCAGGGCAGGAAAGGCGTCAATGAATTTGAAGCCGTTCGTCTCAAGATATTCCGCCAGAGCGCGGCGCGCCTCACCAGCGGCGTCAACATATGCCGCGCCAAAGCGTGGGCGCAACGAGTCGCCATACACTTCTTCTTTGGTTGGGATCAAGACGATCAGCAACTCAGCGCCAACTTGCTCGCGCAAGAAACGCCGCGCTTGCTCGAACATTTCCTGTGCGCGGTAGAGTCCGTGGCGATTCTCCTCCCAGCTCAAAGCGGCAGGATGCGGACGCTGGGGCGTGGCAACGCGTGTGTCGTGATTGCTCACACGCACTACCTCATAGCTGGCGCGGTTTGGATCCTGATTCAGACCGAGCGCGAGCTCGACCAAGCGCACGGTCATGAACATAGCGCTGGCGTTGAGCGGCTTTGTGCTAGGGTTGACCAGCGGCAAATAGTAAGCAAACGGCGCCGCACCTGTCCTGATAGCGTCATACCTATAAGTTTCTCTCATATCGTCAGCATACCACGCCCAGATGACAAGGCGGGGTTTGGTCGGCGGGACGATTTGCTGCATCAAGGCGAACTGACCAGCAGTGCCTGTGCCTGGCGTGGCTGCGTTGAACCAATTGCCGTAGCGCTTTGCTAGTTGCGTCACCCAGCAATCGGCGTATTCCGTCCAACAGAAAGTGAAGCCATCGCCGAAGGTCATCACGTCCAGCGGATAGCGCGGGGGCGCGCTGCGAAAGCCCGCCAAGTGCGTGTCCCAAACGCGGACAGTGCTCACGCGGAAATGCGCGTCGCCCCAGTACACCTGATGATCTTGCAGCTCTGGCAGCACCCTGATCTGGATGATGCCGTCAGGCTCATATGGAATGGAATCGTAAGGATAACCGTAGATACCTTTTGCTACGTTGTGGACAATCGGTCGGCTCATCCACGGCACAAGCCTCACCTGATGCAGCTCTGAGCGAATGTGCACGGGGAACAGATTGAAGCTCAGGCGCAGCACTACCTCCAAGAGGACGAAGATGATGAAGGCGATAGCCAGAAACTTGTAGAAGATTCGTTCTGCCCTTGTGAGCGTCAGGAATTCATCCATCACTGATCATCCTTTGCACAGCGGAAGCCGATCCGCCAATCGCGTTCATCAGCGGCGAGGCGGAAGCGCATCACTGCGCTTGTGCCGTAGTCCACATAGCTCAGCCAGCCGCCGCGAAAAACGCGCGGCAAGGCCGTGTTGTTGGCATCTTCGCGTCCGTCGTCAGCGCGGTACGGATACGGCATATACAGGCTGCTCACCCATTCCCACACATTGCCGCTCATATCCTCCGCGCCAACCCACGACGCGCCTTTCGGAAAACTGCCCACAGGCGAAGGCTCAAGTTGCCGCTGATCAAAGTTCAAGCGATCGGGCATCAGCACATTGCCCCACGGATAGATCAGACCGTCCGGCCCGCGCGCAGCGTATTCCCATTCCGCCTCGGTCGGCAGGCGCCCGCCGCGCGCGGCGCAAAAATCGCGCGCCTCGAACCACGTCACGTTGCCGCGCGGCACATTCGCGCCGCCATAGCCGCCTTCAGAGCCATATTGTGCATTCGTCACCTCAAACCGGTCAAGCCAGAAAGCGCGCGTGATACACACCTCAGTCACTGGACGCTCATCGCGTCGCCCGCCTTCCATGCCCATCTTGAAGCAACCGCGCGGCACGCGCACCATCTGATAGCCGTCGAAGGTCTGGATCACAGGCCGCCAATCAGCGTTGCGCCTGACGAAATCGCTTGGCAGCGGCGTTTGAGTCGCCTGTGTGGCAGGCGCGGCACACGCGCTCGCTCCCAAGCTCAGCAGCGCCGCCACAAGCTGCCTCCAGAGCATTTTCGCCGCATGACGCTTCAAACTATAACACGCCATATGAAATCTTTCACGAACTCGGCGGGCTGTATTTTCGCGGATTGCCCATTCTCGTGCTAAGATTCCTCACAAATCGGGTGCTGCACTGAATCTTTGCTTGGGACGTAGGCAAACTATGCGGATTTTGATCATTTCTGATATCCACGCCAACCTGGCGGCTTTTGAGAGCGTCCTCGCCGACGCCAAAGGCGAGTGGGACTACGTATGGTGCTTAGGCGATGTGGTCGGCTACGGGCCTGACCCCAACGAGTGCTGCGAGCTGCTCAAGACCTTGCCGCACCTGTGCTTGGCAGGCAACCATGACTGGGCAGCGCTAAACCGATTGGATATCCGCACCTTCAACGCCGACGCGCGCAAGGTCGTCCTCTGGACGCAAGAGACGCTCAAGCCTGAGAACGTCGCCTATCTAGACGCGCTGCCAACCACTTTTGTGCTAGGGCAGTACACTTTGGCGCACGGCAGCCCGCGCGAGCCCATCTGGGAATACATCCTCGATCCAATCATCGCCGCCCTGAACTTTCCCCACTTCGAGACACCTTACTGCTTCGTCGGGCATACCCACATGCCCGTGATTTACAAGCAACTCTCCGAGCGCGGCGACATCCATGCGCAGCAGCCTGTCTACCGTCAACCTCTCCAGCTGAATGGACACCGTCTGATCATCAACCCAGGCAGCGTCGGCCAGCCGCGCGACGCCAACCCCGACGCTGCTTACGCCATTCTCCAAGTCGAGAAGGGAATCCTTGAGTGCCGACGCGTGCCTTATCCTCTCCAGGTGACTCAAGAGAAAATGCGCCGCGCCGAGATGCCTGAGCGCCTGATCGCCCGCCTCGAGCGTGGGTGGTAGCGCGCCGAACAGCTGATGCGTCCGCTGGAGCTGATCATCAAAAATTTCCTCGCCTATCGCGAGCAAGTCAGGCTCTCGCTGGACGGCATCCACGTCGCCTGCCTGACAGGCGCCAATGGCGCGGGCAAGTCATCCTTGCTGGACGCCATCACATGGGCGCTCTGGGGGAAGGCGCGCGCCAGCGATAAGGATCAGCTCCTGCACGTCGGTCAGCACGAGATGTTCGTCGCGCTCACCTTCGAGCAAGGCGGACAGCGCTATCAGGTGCAGCGCCTGTACAACAAGGGCAGCAGGACGAGCAAGCAGTCTGTCCTCTTTCGCGTCTACGACTCGGCGAGCAAGCAATGGCTGCCCATCAACGAACACGCGCACGTCCGCGATGTGGATGAGGAGATCAGGCGGCGCATCGGCTTGGACTACGAGACTTTCGTCCACTCCGCTTTCTTACAGCAAGGCAAAGCCGATGCCTTCGCCACGCAGACCCCTGCGCGCCGCAAAGAAATTCTAGCTGAAATCCTCGGTCTGACGCACTGGGAAGCCTACGAGGCTCGCGCCAAAGAGCGCGCTCGCGAGTGCGCCGTGCAGCGCGCCGAGAGTCAGCGCGAAATCGAGCGCCTTGAGGCGGAATTGGCACAGGCGCCCGCCTTGCAGGAGGAAGTAGATGCCTTGCGCCGCCAGCTCGACGAAGCGCGCGACGCCCTCGATCGCGCCGAAGAGGCGTATTGCGCCTTGAGCAATCTGCCCGACCAATTGGCTGCCGCGCAACGCGAATACAAGAGCGCACAAGAGAACATCCAAGCCCTCGAGAGCGACCTCGCCGCGCTCGCGCACGAACTTGCCGAGCTGCAGCGCGAATCCGCGCAATGCGACGCCTTGATCGCGCAGCGAGCCGAGATCGAGCGCGCCGAGGCGCAGCGCCAACGGCTTGAGTCCGAAGTGATGGCGCTCGATTCAGTTGCCCGCGAATTTGCGCGCCTTGAGAGCGCCTATCGCGTCGCCGAAGCCGAGCTCGAGCGGGCGCGCGAGCGCTTGCAAGCGCAATGCGAGGCGCTTGAGCGCCAGATCGCGCTCCTTGAGCGAGACGCCGCACAGCGCGACTCGCTTCAAAAGCAGCGCGCTCAGGCGCAGGCTGAACTGACCGCGCTGGAGCAGCAGAAAGCGGGGCAGCAAGCGCTGCGCGAGCAGATCGCGCAGCTCGCCGAAGCGCGCGCCGCGTACGAGGCGAGGAACGCTCAGATCGAGAGCGAAGGCAAGCAGCTGCGCAGCCGCCGCGACGTGCTGCAGGCCGCGCAAACTGCTTTATGTCCTGTCTGCAACGCGCCGCTCTCGCCTGAGAAGCGCGCCGCGCTCATCGCCGAGCACGATAAGCAGATCGAAGCATTGCGCGACGCATACCGCAAGACCAAGCGAGCTATCAAGGCTGCTGATGAGCAGCTCGATCAGCTCAAACGACAAGCCGAGTCGTCTGAGGACGCGCTCAAGCGTCAGGAAGCGGCGCTCAGCAAGCAGCTTGGCGCGCTTGAAGCCAGCCTGCGCGCCGCTCAGGACGCCGCCGAGCGCGTCGCTCAGTTGCGCTCCGAGCGCGCCGCATTGCAAGCGCAGCTCGATTCAGAATCGTTCGCCGAGTCGGCGCGCCAGCGCATGGCGGAATGCGAGCGCCAAGCTGAGGCGCTGAATTACGATCCTGAGGCGCACAACGCCTTGCGCCAGGAGCTGATGGCGCTGCAAGAGGCTCGCCTGAGCGCTGAGCAGCTCAGGCAGGCGCTCGAAAAATCGCCCCCCCTGCAGCGGCGCATCGCAGAGAAGCAGCGCCAAGCCGAGCAGAAGCGAGCGCGCATCGCCGAGCTGGAAGCGTCCTTGCCGGCGCTGGAAGCGCGCGCCGCTGAGCTCGCCGCCCTCGCTCAGCAAGCGCAGCAGCGCCGCGCCGAGCGCGATAGGCTGCGCGCAACTTACAACGCCCTGACCGAGAGCTATGCGTCGCTCAAGGGCAAGCTGGAGAGCTTTGCGGGCATCCGCGAGCGCCTGCACGCGCTGCGCGAGCAACTGACCGAGCTGAGCGCGCAAGAGCGGCTCTATCAAGAGCTGCAGAGCGCCTTCGGCAAGAAAGGCGTGCCCGCCATGCTGATCGAAGCCGCCATCCCTGAGCTGGAAATGCTGGCGAACGATCTGCTGGCGCGCATGAGCGACGGTCGGATGCATTTGCGCTTCGAGACTCAGCGCGGCAAAAAGAGCGGCGAGGGCGTGATCGAGACGCTCGATATCCTGATCAGCGACGAGCTAGGGCAGCGCGATTACGCGCTCTACAGCGGCGGCGAGAGCTTCCGCATCAATTTTGCACTGCGCGTGGCGCTCAGCCAGTTTTTGGCGCGGCGCGCGGGCGCGCAACTGCGCACTTTGGTCATAGACGAAGGCTTCGGCTCGCAAGACGCGGTCGGTCGCGAGCGGCTGATCGAGGCGATCAACGCAGTGCAGGATCGCTTTGACCTGATCCTCGTCGTGACGCACATCGAAGAGCTGCGCGACGCTTTCCCGACCCACATCGAAGTGCGCAAGTCGCCGGGCGGCGGCGCGAGCCTCACTGTGCGCTAACAGCGATGCACTTTGAAACGCATCTGAAATTAAAGGTAAAGGTCTTCTGGCGGGCGCAGGAGCGCTGATCGTCTTAGCGCTGCTTGTGATCATTGCAGCGCGGCCTGCGCAACAACAACCTGCTGAGCGGGCAGCGTCGCCAACCGCTGTAGCGGCACTGCTCGGGCAATCAACGCTCTCGCCCGCGGCGGCAGCCGAGCAGACACTTGCAGCAGCGCAGACGGCGCGCGCCCAACAGAATGCCACGGCAGCTGCTTAACGCTACAGTAGCAGCCGCCACAGCAGCTGCCAATGCTGCCACAGCAGCTGCCAACGCTACAGCAGCAGCCGCCACAGCAGCTGCTAATGCCACAGCAAGCGCTGCTACGGCAGCTGCTAACGCCACGGCAACCGCTTTTCAAGCTGATGTTGAGGCGTATATCCGGACAGTCACTGCTACCTTCTTTGCCACCTTCCGCCCGACTACAATCTCGGGAACGAATATCGGCCGCCTAGCGACGCTGTGGACGATCGATGCTGATGGAAAGGAAATAGCGTGGTCGCCCAACGGGCGCACCCTTGTCAGTGTCTCAAGACGCTATTTCGCCGTCTTGGACGCTGAAACGCGCACATACCTGCGGAGCTTTAGTGAGCCTTCAGGCGCGATGTTTTCAGATGAACTTCTTTCGGTAGCATGGTCGCCTGACGGACGCTTCCTCGCTCTAGGCTCAGTCGATCGCACTGTTCGCGTCTGGGATGTGGCGTCTGGGGCGCTAGTGCGGACGTTCAGAGGGCATGAAGGCTATGTGGATTCAGTTGCGTGGTCACCAGACGGACGCTACCTCGCCTCAGGATCACGGGACAGCACAGTCCGCATCTGGGACACAGCCACAGGGCAACTCGTGCGGACGCCCGTAGAGCGCCATGATGTTCTCTCAGTCGCGTGGTCGCCTGACGGGCGCTACCTCGCCACGGGTAGATATGACCACAAAATCAGCGTCTGGGACGCGACCACAGGACAACGCGTGCGGACACTTGAAGGGCACACAAACGCTGTGGATTCAGTGGCGTGGTCACCTGATGGACGCTTCCTCGCCTCAGGCTCAAGTGACCGCACAGTCCGCGTCTGGGACGCCCAGACTGGGAAGCCTCTGCGGACGCTCGAGGGGCATAAGTGGTTTGTGGTTTCAGTAACGTGGTCGCCTGACGGGCGCTTTCTCGCCTCGGCAGGATCAGCTGACCGCACTGTCCGCGTCTGGGGCGCGATATCAGGGCGTCTGCTACGGACGCTTGAAGGGCACACAGACACTGTGCTCTCAGTGGCGTGGTCGCCCGATGGACGCTATATCGCCTCAAGCTCAGATGATGGCACTATCCGCATCTGGGGCGTCCGCTGAGCAAAGTAACGCCATCGCATTCTGCAGCCGCGCGCCGCACGGCGACCCGCCTGCAATCCGCGCCGCATTGAACATCGCCCGCCCGATCTGTTATAATTGCCGGGCCACGGCTTGAGTACACGGGAGACAGATCGGATGTCAGGGCATAGCAAGTGGTCTACCATCAAGCGTAAGAAAAGCGCGCTGGACGCCAAGCGCGGCAAGCTCTTCACGCGGCTCGGGCGCGAGCTGACCATCGCAGCGCGCGAAGGCGGCGGCAATCCTGAGGCGAATACGCGCTTGCGGCTCGCCATCGCCAGAGCGAAGGCCGCCAATATGCCGAAGGAAAATATCGAACGCGCCATTGCGCGCGGCATAGGCGGCGGCGATGACGGCGTGATGATGGAAGAAGTGACCTACGAGGGCTACGGCCCGCACGGCGTGGCGATCCTAGTCGACGTGCTGACCGATAATCGCAATCGCACGCTCTCAGCCATTCGCACGCTCTTCAACCGCGCCAACGGCAGCCTAGCCGAGGCGAATGCCGTGGCATGGCAATTCGAGCGCAAGGGCTATATCGAGATCAGCGCCGAGGGCGTCGATCCAGATGAACTGCTCTTGGCGGCGGCGGACGCAGGCGCCGACGACGTGGTGACGGGCGAAGAGACGCACATCGTCTACACATCGCGCGAGGCGCTCTCAGCGGTTGAGAGCAAACTGAGCGAGGCGGGCTACAAAATCACGGACTCAGGCTTGAGTTGGCTCGCCAAGAACGAGATCGAGCTAGGCGCCGAGGAATCCATGCAAGTGGCCAGCTTGCTGGAGAAGTTGGAAGAGCTGGAAGAGGTGCAGAGCGTCGCCAGCAATTTGAGCATCAGCGACGAAGTGGCGGCGGCGATGGCGTGAGGCGCGGCGCGCCTAGTCTTTCTGGCGCAGATGCTTGGCGCGCCTAGCGAACTTCGCCTCGATCTCGCGGATCGCCTCGCGCGCGGTCGCTTCCAGATACGGGAAAGCCAACCAAGCGTTCATCAGCCCGAAGAGCAGGCCCGTCACAACGCGGAAAGTCGGCGTGGTCTCGCGGAGCGGCCAGAGCCTGCCGCTCAGCAACTGCGAGAAGCCATCAATCCCGATCGGCGCCAAGCCGAGCCATAGATACAGCCACAGCGGCACAGGTCGCAACTGCCGACGCACGCGCGGTATCGCGTAGATCATGCCGCCGATCAGTAAGCCTGCATAGATCGCGACGTCGCGCTGGCACACAGCGACCTTGTAGCCGAGCTGTGGATCGCCTATGAATTCGCGCGCGTACCACTGGTCAGCGGGGATCGGCGAATCGGCGGGCGGAGTCCGATTCAGCGCGCGGATGATGGTCGGCAGGAGCGCCTCGTAGGTGAGCGGCGCGCCGAGTTGCGCCGCCTCTCGCGGGTAGACGCTCTGCTGGCCGTACAGAAACCACGAGCGGAAGGCGAAGGTGTGGCACAGCGGCCTGTAGATACCGTAGATGATTTCGGCGGCGCCAGTCGCGCCGATCTTCATCAGGGTCGGTGCTACGAACGGCAGGATGACGAAGATGGCGAGCGGAATCAGCAGAATTTTCAGGTAGTGCCGCGACCACGTCAGCGCCCAGCGATTCAAGCGAACTGCCCAAGAAGAGTCGGGCTTAGGCGTGTAGCTTTTGCTTATCTCGGTACCCTCAGTGGGCTGCATGGGATCACAAATATCGTGTTGCGCGCCGTACCCAAGCGTGCATCCATTGACCTGAAGTGCGCCTTAGACAGCTTCCCGCCCGATTTCTGCGCCGCATCTTTCCGGGGCTCGCCGCCAGAAGCCTTAACACGAGGCGAGGTGTTTGTCAAGCCCTCTTCGCGCTCGGTTTTCCGCACAAGTTCATCTCGATCCCCGCACGAGACTCGGACTCGAGCTGGCATCTTATGCGCGATTAGCCCTCGCGTTGCACGCGCAGCCGCGCCTGATCGGCGCGCAGCCAAATGCCGCCGCCAAGCTGCACGCCGCCTGCCGTGCGCAGCCCCCGCACAAAGCGCAGCGCCGCTTCCACGCGCTCGAAGCTCAGCTCGCGCCCAGGCGCGATGTGCTGCACAGCAGCTCGCAACCACAGACGTTGCTGCGCGGGCAGCAAGCGCAGGAATGCATCGCGCTGGATGCTCGGCGGCACAAAAGGCGGCAAGCTCGCCATCAGCGCGGCGTAATCTTCGCGCAAGGTCTCAGCCATGCGCGCAAGGCTCAACGTCACTGATGGATTGATCTCGCGCAGCAGCGGCATGATCGCGTGGCGCACTTTGTTGCGCGCGAACTGCATATCCGAATTGCTCGGATCATCGCGCGGCGTCACGCCGAGCGCTGTGAGATACGCCAACAGCTCATCGCGACCGATTGTCAGCAGCGGACGCACAATGCGCATCCCGTCGCGCTCGCTAGAGGGCAATATGCCGCGCAGCCCCGCTAGGCCGCTGCCGCGAATCAAGTGCAGCAGCACGGTCTCAGCCTGATCGTCACGCTGATGCGCGGTCGCGATGCACGTGGCGCCGATCTGCGCTGCGCACTGCTGCAAAAAAGCGTAGCGCGCGCGGCGCGCCGCCGCCTCAATGCCGAGCCGCCAAGTCGCGGCGAGGCGCGGCACGTCTGCGCTGCCAACTGTGCATGGAATCTGCCAAGCGGCCGCGACCTGCGCCACAAACGCCGCGTCCTCGGCGCCTTGCGCGCCGCGCAAGCCGTGATCGAGCGTGGCAGCGTGTAGAGCGATCTGCAGATCGCCTTGCAGCTCCCGCAGAATGTGCAGCAGCGCTAGGGAATCCGCGCCGCCTGAGACGGCCACCACAACGCGCTCAGCGGGTTTGAAGAGCCGCTCTGCGCGGCAGAACGCCAGCACGCGCTTTTGCAGGTCTAACATAAGAGCTTTCTAATCGTTCAGCGGGAGGGCGTCTTTTGCGCTATCATGTTCAGGATATTCTACGGGAAAGTTGCGCGCAGCGCCGCTGTGTGCCTGAGATTTCACAATGTCTGAGCGCACGATCGCTGGAGCGCCATATCGAAGTGCAGCCTACGCTGCGCCGTCGCATCTGCTGTGGCTGAAGCTCGGCTTGGGATGCCTCGGCCTCGGCATGATCCTCTTCACCAGCATCGCCTTTCTGGTGCTGATCGTGACGCCAATCTGGTTTCGCAGCCTGCCGACCAGCGAGCAGGTGATTTGGATGAACCGCCTGCCGTTGCTGGAAGCCTTCAAGCCGACGCGCGCCTACAGGGCCGATAGCTTGCCGACCGCCGTCCTGCGCGATGATGGCGCGCTTGCGCTGCTCGCCACGCTGCCCGCCAGCCCGATAGCGGCGCTAGGTGGCTCGCTGCAAGCGGGCAGCGACGCCCAGAACATCTCAGCGGCGCCGGCGCGCGGTCTGCCCAACACGCCTGTCCGTCCCGGCCCGACTTCTGTGCTGGTCACCAAC
>JAGHYP010000320.1 GCA_017743585.1 Chloroflexota bacterium | reverse complement strand
AGATGTGTATAAGAGACAGATCACACGGCGCTTCTGGCGACGCTCGGCTATGGCGAGCTGCGCGTGCGCAAAGGCAACGCTGAAGAGAGCTTCATCGTGTACGGCGGCGTAGTCGAGGTGCGCCCTGAGCGCGTGATCGTCTTGGCAGATACGGCGGAGTCCGCGTATGAGCTGGACATCAAAAGAGCGCAAGAGGCGCGCGCTGCCGCTGAGAGAGCGATGCGCGAGGGCGTGCCGCCTGATAAGACCGCCGCCATCATCCAGGAGCTGCGCCGCGCCAATTTGCAGGAGAACATCCTGCGCCGCGTGCGCAGCCGCCCGCCGACTGTGCGCATCCGCGAGCCAGCAAACGGCGATGACAAACAACAGTAGAGTCAAAACGCTTGGGCGGATGTGAAAGTCCGCCCAGCGCTCCAGCGCAATCCAGCGCGCTTTGCATCCGCTCTTCTCTATTGCGTTGAATGAAGATGCCCAAGCCCATAATAAGCCGCCTTCTGTACCCTTGCGGGCGGTGATCATCTCTCTGGGACGCCGCTCACGCGGACGCCTCTAGCGGTCTACCCGAGGCTGATAGCGGGACGAGCAGCCCCTCGCCTCTGCTTGACCTTGCTCCCGATGGGGTTTGCCAAGCCGCGCCCATTGCTGAGCGCGCTGGTGGTCTCTTACACCACCGTTTCACCCTCGCCGCGCCTTGCGGCAGCGGCAATGCACTTCTCTGTTGCACTATCCGTCGGCTCACGCCGCCGAGCTGTTAGCTCGCATCGTCGCTCTGCGGAGGGCGGACTTTCCTCACCTTGCTCAAGGCAAGGCGCGATCACCTTATGAACTTGGGCATCTGTACTTGATTGTAGCACAAAAAGCGTAAAAAAGCAGCATCATTGCCGAACTTGCTCGACGCTAGGCGCTTTGAGGCGACTGTGCCGCGCCACCAACAAAAAGCCGGCCAGCGCAATCCCGCTCAGCACTATGAGCGCGATCAGCTTGAATTGGCGGCTCGTGGTCAAGAGCGCCAGAGCGCCAAACGTGGCGCAGAAGGCGTAGTAGATCAGCGTGAAGGCGCGCGGCGAGAGCAACCCGCTATCCAATACGCGAAAATGCAAGTGTCCGCGATCGCCGATCATCGGATTCTTGCCTTCTAGCAGGCGCCGCCCTGCCTGCCATGCCAGATCGAGCAGCGGCAAGCCCATCACTAGCAAAATGGTCGCCATCTTTGCGCCGCCGATGATGCTCAGCGCGCCGATTACAAAACCGAGATAGACAGCGCCGCTGCCCATGAAGATTCGCGCAGGATGCCAGTTGAAGATCAAAAAGCCAAGCAGCGTGCCGATCAGCGCGCTCGGCAACAAACTGACGCTCAACTGGTTCTCGCGCAGCGTGTGCAGAAACAATAAGATCGCTGCGATCAGGTTCACGCCGCCTGCCAAGCCATCCACGCCGTCTAAAAAGTTGACCGTGTTCATCATCAGCAGCAGCCAGAACAAGCTGATGATTAGCGTGAGCGCGAACGGAAATGGCCCAGCTGTCTCGCCCGTCAGCGGATTGTTGAAGCGCTCGATGAAGATCAGGCAAGCGATGGCGACGCCCGCCGCGAGAGCCTGTCCTATCAGCTGCCAGTGCGGCGCGAGATCGAACCTATCATCCAGCAGCCCGAAGCAAAAGATCAGCGTGCCGCCTGCCACCAAGCCGAACAGCCGGATCGCCTCGTTCGGGTCGGCGCGTTCCACAGGCAAGCCTTGCGCCACGATTGCGCTCAGCGTGAAGGATGCCCATAGCGGCAGCGCGCCCAGCTTCGGAATCGCGCCCTGATGCTTGCGGCGATCGTCAGGCTCAGCGAGCATGCCCAGCGCAGGCGCGAGACGACGCGCCAGCCAAGTCATCAGCACTGAGAGCGCCAGCGCCATGCCAAACGTCAGCCCGACCGAAAGCCAATACGCCGCGATCATCGCGCGCTCGCGCCGGTTGCGCACCACCTCGCCGCAGTTGGCGCTGAAGAGCGAAAAGACGGCAACGCCGCCCTCGCTTTGTTCAGCCTAGCGGAGGACGCTCATCGGCATCACCAGATAGACGAAGTTCGGATCGATGCTACCATCTTCCTGCAAAGGACGCACAACGCCCGGCGCATTCGTGCCATTGATCTCCAGAACGACGCATTCCGTCTGCAGGACGCTCAGCACGTCGATCAGATAGCGCACGTTGAAGGCGATATCGATGTTGTTGCCCGTCACTTCGGCAGCCAGCTTCTCCTGACCGCCGCCGCCGCCGCTGGCTTGCGCGTTGACGATCACTTCGCCACTGTTTGAAATCTTGAAGTGCGTCATGCCGTTGACGTCGCGCGCGAAAATCTCGGCGCGCTTGCAGGCGGCGAGGAAATCGAGCAACGTGAAGCGCGTGCTGGTGGCAGCTGCCTTCGGGATCAGCTGTTCAACTTCGGGGAACTTGCCTTCGATCAGCTGCGAGACTATGTCCACGTTATTG
>JAGHYP010000028.1 GCA_017743585.1 Chloroflexota bacterium | reverse complement strand
AGATGTGTATAAGAGACAGGGCCTGACCACAGGCGCTGGCGCGCCGCAGCGTAGCGCGCCCTCAGCGCTCGCCGATAGCCCAGGCACAGGGGTGCCATATAGCGTGCCTTCGGACACAATCGCCGAGCTCAAGCCGTCTATCAACTTGGCCGGCTCAAATAAGCCCGTGCTGACCTTCTGGACGTATTGGCAGGCGTCTAGCGCCAATCTCTACGCAGAAATCTCGACGGATGACGGCGAAACGTGGACGAGCGTCTGGCACAAGCTCGTCGGCGGCACAGGCTACGATGATGTGCCTGTGCAACGGGCATGGCAGCGCGTCAAAGTCGATCTCTCTGCCTACAACACAAATCTCATCCGCCTGCGCTTCCGCTTGCAAGCGCCCGGCGGCGCCCCTGACGACGGTTGGTACATTGACGACCTGCGCATCGCTGAGGACGATACCGATGTCTACGCGCTCGCGTCTGGTCCCCTGTTCGAAACGTTCGAGAATGACAATGTTGCGCTAGAGTGGTTCAACGGCGGCGACTGGCGCATCATAGACGAGCATGGGCGCAACGGGAGCAGAGCTTGGTCAGATAGCCCTGACGCAAGCTACATCAAACCCGCCCGCAGCGTGCTGGAGCCGCGCTACGGCTTCGATCTGCGCGGCACGTCTAAGCCGACGCTCTACTTCTGGACGCGCTTCGATCTCAACACCAGCGATCGGCTGCTGGTCGAGGTATCACGCGATAACGGTTACACCTGGTCAGACGTGCTGTGGGATAACAGCTCAGCGGCTGTCTCCGAGTGGGTGAACCTCGGCTGGCATCGCATCCAAGCTGATCTGACGCCGTTCATCCAAACACAGCCGAGCGACCCGCCTGTGCGCATACGCTTCCGCCTGCATGCGCTCAACACAATGCCCAGCGCGGATGGCTGGTACATTGACGACTTCACGCTCTACGACCGCGCCTTGTTGCCGAACCTTGGGCAAACCTTCGCCGACTCGTTCGATAGCCTGGGCAACTGGGTGGTGGAAGGCGACTGGACAGTTGTGCCTGACCAGTTCACTGCGTGGGAGTATCAGCCGTCAGCCTTTGTGCCGCAGCCATTGCTGCTCAGCGGCATGAGCCAGCCGACCACCAACTGGATCGGCGACTACTGGCACATACCGCCGCCTACCTCCTCTGGCGACACGGCGCTCGTGGCGGTCTGGGGCTGGCCCGCCGGCTCAGACGTCAATATCCCGACCGTGCCGCCGAACATCGCGCGCGACACCGCTGTGGGCGAGATCAACTTTGATTACTCGCAAAACCCTGCGCTATTGCCGTATCCAGACACGGTGCCGCAGTGGTTCGTGAGCGGCTTGGCAAACCACGAATGGTACATCATGCGCTGGCAGCGCCGTTACCGCGTGACGCAGCCCGGCGAGTACATGCTGCGCTTGCGTTTTGCAGGCGGCGCCCGTCTGTTCATCAACGACGTCGAACTCACGCCGCGCGACGACCTGCCCAAGCCCTACCGTACGGTCGGTGCGGTCGCCACGCAGCCCTGGTCAGTCGATCCTGACTTGCGTTCGCACTTCTACACCTACAATTTCAGCAGCGGCGTGGACTACGACATCCGCGTTGAGTACTACCACACTACTGCGGCGCAGTCGGGCAACGGCAGGATTGAGTTCAGCATCGCAGAGCGGTCATCCATCGCGCGCACCAGCGAGCTCGGTCAGCCGTACAGCACTTTCCATCGCACCAGCATCATCCTGAACGGCTACTTGAATATCCCCGCTGGCAAAGTTGGCAATGTGCGCTACGACGAGCGCTTCAGCTTCACTGATGAGGACTACGGCAAGGTCTTCTACTCGCTCGACGAGGGCTTCACGTGGATCGAAGTGATGCCGGTGCGCCGCGGCAACAACAATCCGCAAGGCGGCGGCTGGAGCCTTGGCTCGCTGCAAGATTGGATCGAGACCTCATTCTCGATCACAGCTCCGGGCGGCACTCAGTTCAGCACGCCTCAGCGCGTCATGCTCAAGTTTGAGCTGGACTCGCGCACGAACCCCGCTGTAGATGATGGCTGGTGGCTCGATAACCTCCAGTTTGTTGCAACTGATACGCTCGCAAACATCCCGCCGAGCTTCACCAGCGCCACAATCAACACTGTGACCAATCAACAAGGCTCGGCTGTGCCGATCGTGATAGATCAGCCCGGCGATACCCACACCTTCACTGTGTTGACACAGCCTGCGCGCGGCATAGCAGGAGTCGCGCCGGGTGGCGGTCAGTTGATCTATCAGCCACCGCCCGAGTGGACAGGCACGGTCAGCTTCACCTATCGCGCTACCGATCAAGGCGGTCTCTCGCAAATCGGCACAGCGATCGTGAACGTGCGACCGTACTTCTTCCGCGGCGTGAATGTTGGCACCTACAATAACGCAGAAACGCCTGAGGTCACCATCAACGGGCAGCTGTGGCGCAACATGCACACAGGGAATGTGTGGTGCGCGAACGCTTCCCACAATTTCACTGGCTCGCTGTTGATCACGCCGCCTCAAGACCCAGACACGACGACCATGCTGCGCTCGCACTGCCAAGCAGACATTAGCAACAATGCTCACGTCGGCTTGAGCAACGTCCCCAATGGCATCTACACTGCCTATGTGTGGACAGTTGAGAGCGACTCGCCTCCTCAGTCTTTCGATATGATACTGAGATGGCATGAGTTTGCGCGCGTGGTCAACAACCACAGCAGCGGCTCAGTGGGCTCGTTCAAGCGTCATGGGCCGTTCACCCTTGAGGTGACCGATAACAACTTCAGCGTGTACATGCCGGGCTCGAGCGGCAGGCATGGACGCATAGCGGGCGTTGAGCTGTGGCGTGGCGCTGAGCCTGACGCATGGACTTCAGGCGATATCGGTGGCACTTGGGTGAACGGCAAGGGCAGCGCGACCGTCATCAATCCTAGCACCGTCAGCGTCACTGGATCGGGAATCGGGCTTCGCGAGAATCAAGACCAGTTCCACTACGCATGGCGCTACGAGACTGGCGACGTGGATATCATCGCGCGCGTCGTTTTCAACACACTCTCTCCGTCAGGGCAAGACAAAGCGGGCTTGATGATCCGCGATCGCTACGTGAGAGAAAGTCGCCACATGGCGATATCTTTCACGGCGCAGCGCGAAGCGCTGGTGCAACAACGGCAGTTCGAGTGGGAGTGGAATACAACCGCTCCAAGGGTGAGTAACGTCAGCGTCTCGCCCAGCGTGCCAGTCTGGTTGCGCCTGAGCAAGACAGGCAATAACCTGACCGCCTTCTACTCAAACGACGGCGTGAACTGGACACAGGTCGGCTCAAGCGCGACGATTGACTTCGGCGACCACTTCATGATCGGCTTGGCAGTCACCTCGCACGCCGATGGTCAGTTCGCGACCGCGACCTTCGATAACATCCAGATCGTCCGCCGCTAAGTGCAGCGCCTAGCCAGCCATTAGGGCGAGTCTCAGGACTCGCCCTAATTTTTAGGGATAGGGACTCGCAAAGCGAGTCGTCAAGATTAAGCGCTCGCTCTCCTCAAGCGTTCGCAAAAGGAATAGATGGGCAACGTGGTCGGCTCAATCTGGGCGCTTACGTGGTTTTCACTGTTTACACGCTTCTGCTACGATAGGTGCGTATGCCCGAGCGCTTCCGCTCAACCTCTGAGCTTCTGCGGCGCGCGACCGGCAGTTTGACCGCGCGCCTCGGAGGGCTTGGCGCGCGCTTGGGCTGGCAGCCGAATGCGATCACTGCGCTGGGATTGTTGCCCGCGCTGAGCGCGGCGCTTTTAGCGGCGCAGGCTCAATTTTTGGCGGCAGGGCTTGTGCTGATGCTCGGCGCGGCGCTCGATGCACTTGACGGCGCAGTGGCACGCGCCAGCGGTCGCGCGACGCGCTTCGGCGCGCTGCTCGACTCAACAATTGATCGCTACGCTGATGCGCTGCTCTTCAGCGGCATTGGATATGCCTTCGCGCAGGCGGGCGACCTGCTCGGCGTGCTGCTCGCCTTCGGCGCGCTGAGCGGCGCGTACGCGGTCAGCTACGTGCGCGCGCGGGCTGAAGGGTTGCACATCGGCTCGATTCAGGACGGCCTTTTCGACCGCGCGGCGCGCTTGATCGTGCTGATTCTCGCGCTCCTGACAGGCTTTGTGAGGCTCGGCTTGCTGATCTTGACCGTCGGCGCGCACCTGACCGCGCTGCAGCGCCTGTGGCTCGCGCGCATCGCTGCGCAAGGCGATGAGGCGCAGCCATGAGCGGGCGACCGCTGTATGGCGCGATCATCGTGTTGGCGACGTGGATAAGCATCGAGGTGGCGGCGCGACTTGCCAAGCGGCGTGGCCTATCCGCTGAGCATGTCTGGCGCGCCATGCTGGTGATCGCGCCGTGCGCCTTGATTGGCGCGCGCTTGTGGTTCATCCTGCTGCCGCCGCAATCTGTTGTGGCGACGGGGCGCACGACGCAGTGGCTGATCGCCAACTTCTTCGAGCTGAATCAAGGCGGGGTGGCGCTTTGGACAGGCGGCTTGGGCATTTTCGGCGCGGCGATCGGCGGCGGCGTGGCGCTGTGGTGGTACGCGCGTCGTCACAAACAGCCGCTCGGCGCGTGGATTGAAATTGCAGCGATCGCGCTCGCCGTCGGGCAGACAATCGGGCGTCTGGCGAACGGCGCGAACGGCGAGCATTACGGCGTGCCGACCGACTTGCCGTTTGGCGTCCTGATCGGCGAAGCAGAGCGCGTCGGCATATACAGCGACCTACAGCGCTTCCCGCTGACAACGCGCTTTCATCCTGTCTGGCTCTATGAGATGCTGCTGACGGGCGCGCTCGCGCTTTGCCTGTGGCGCGTCTGGCGGCGCAAGGCAACCCATAACGGCAATTTAGCGCTGTGGTACGTTTTCCTCTATTGCAGCGGGCGCTTTTTTCTGGAAGGACTCAAGGTGAACGTGCCGCGCATCGGCGAGGCGAACGCGATGCAGGTCGTCTGCGCGTTGTGCGCAGCGGGCGCGGCGCTCGCGCTGGCGCGCCGCACGGTAAAATAGGGCGCGAGGAGATCGCTATGCAGACGCTTTTCAAGAACGGCACGCTGATCACAGCCGAAGGCGCTTACCGCGCTGACCTGCTGATTGCCGACGGCAAGATCGCGCAGATTGCCGCGCAAATCGCGCCGACGGCGGCGACCGAGGTTGTGGATTGCACAGGGCGTTGGCTGTTGCCCGGCGGCGTGGATGTCCATACGCACTTCGATCTGCCCGTCAGCGGCACGCGCAGCAGCGATGATTTCTTCAGCGGCGGGCGCGCAGCGGCCTTCGGCGGCACGACAACGCACATTGACTTCGCGATTCAGAGCAAGGGCGGGACGCTGCGCGCTGCTTACGAGGCATGGCGCGCCAAAGCTGAAGGGCGCGCCGTGATCGACTACGGGCTGCACATGACCATCACAGACTTGAATGAAACTGTGGAGGCTGAGATCGCGCAGATGCGCGACCTTGGCATCACCAGCTTGAAACTGCTGATGGCTTACAAAGGCAGTGTGATGGTGGACGATGCCACGCTCTTCCGCGTGATGCAGCTCGCCGCTCAGCACGACTTGCTGGTGATGACGCATTGCGAGAACGGCGACGCCATCGCGCAGCTGCAGGCTGATTTCGTAGCGCAGGGCAAGGTCGCGCCGCGCTACCACGCCTTAAGTCGTCCCGCTGTGCTGGAGGCAGAGGCGACTGGGCGCGCGCTGGCGCTGGCAGAGGTGGCAGGCTGCGCGCTGTACGTGGTGCACATCACTTGTGAGGGCGCGGTTGAGGCGCTGCGCAGCGCACGCAAGCGCGGCGTGCGCGCCATGGGCGAGACCTGTATCCAGTACCTGTACCTGACGGCTGAGGCGCTCGATCAGCCTGACTTTGAAGGTGCGAAGTACGTCTGCTCGCCGCCGTTGCGCACTGCGCACGATGTGCAAGTCTTGCGCGCCGCGCTCAGTGACGGCACGTTGCAGGTGCTCAGCACAGATCACTGCCCATTCTGGTTCGCAGGCGGCGTGGAAGGTCGCTTGGCCGGCAAAGAGCTTGGACGCGATGCCTTCACCAAGATCCCAAATGGCGTGCCGTCGGTTGAGGAACGGCTGAAGCTGAGCGCTGGTCTGCTGGAAGCATCGCGCTGGGTAGCAGTGAATTGCACACAGCCTGCGCGCATCTTCGGTCTGTATCCGCGCAAAGGCGCGCTCGTGATCGGCGCCGACGCCGACCTTGTCATCTGGAATCCGCAAAAGGAAGGCGTGATCAGCGCGCGGACGCATCACATGCAAGTGGATTACAGCATCTTCGAAGGGTTGACCTATCGCGGCGCGCCTGAGCGAGTCTACTTGCGCGGCAAGCTGATCGTGCTTGGCGATCAGTGGCTTGGCGAGGCAGGACAAGGCGAGTATTTGCATCGCAACACGAGCGCATGGCTCTAGCGCGGTCAGGCTAGGGCAACCAGCGCGGCAAGAAGCCGTTCCCCGCGATCTGCCACAGCTTGCCGCTTTCCAGCTCAAGAACCCAGATGCTTGGCACAGGCTGCGCCGCGTTGACTGCCACGCGCTGCATCAGCAGGTAGCGGCCGCTCGGATCGAGGCTGATCGCGCCGTGAAAGTAGTTCTCGTCCTGCAAAATCGGCGTGAGAGTCTCATTCGCGAGGTCGAGCTGATAGATTTGCGCGCTCGACGCGCCGCTGCCATCTAAGATGCGGCGCGTGAAGATCAAACGATTGCCGTCGGGCGTCCAGCGCGGCTGCCGATCTTCCACTGCGCTGCCCTCGCCGCTGATTCGGCGGATTCCGCTGCTCGGCTCGTCTAGGTTGACCATCTCCAGCGCGCTTGAGAAGCGCCCTGCCACGTGGACGAGCTGCGCGTAGACGAAGCGTCCATCGCGCGGGTGGAAGGCGTAGTCGCCAACGTCGTCAAGCGTCTCGATCAACTTGCGCGCCCCCGTGCTGAGCTCGTAGATGGCGATCGCGCCTAGATTGCGGTCGTAGGCGGCGATGCGCAGTCCATCTGGCGACCATTTCGGCGTGCCGCCTAAGCGCGTTGTGTCGCTGAGCAGCGGCGCTGTGGCGAGATCGCGCAAGTTCAGCAGCCAAGCGCGCGGCACGTCGCGGTCGAACGGATCGAGCGCGGGGTCAAGCTCAGTCCGCTCGTAGATCAGGCGCGCCCCGTCAGGGCTCCAGTCAGGCGCAGTGCAGCGCGCCCGCACAACGGCGCAGCTGGTCACGCGGCGCGACTCGCCGCTCGCCACATCCAGCACGTATAGCTCAGCAGTGCCGTCTTCGCGCGGCTGCGCATAGGCGATCAGGTTGCCGTCGGGGCTCGGCTGAAATGCCTCGATGCTCAAGCTGCTGTGCGTCAGTTGGCGCGCGACAAACGGCTGCTCAGGCGCGACCAGCCACAAGTTGGCCGCCTCTGCCGAGTCGGCGCTGAAAGCCGGCGCCAAGTAAACCACGCGCGGCGCGCGCGGCGTGAATTCGTATCGAAAAGGCGCCAAGAGCA
This sequence comes from Chloroflexota bacterium, assembly GCA_017743585.1. Classification (GTDB taxonomy): domain Bacteria; phylum Chloroflexota; class Anaerolineae; order Aggregatilineales; family UBA2796; genus CP2-2F. The sequence continues at coordinate 8,470 of JAGHYP010000028.1, read as the reverse complement.
AGCGTCCGCTCTGGCTGCGCGCGCCTGAGTCGAGATACAGCACGTGAGTCACTTCGGGCAGCCACGCGCGCGACGGCGCAATGCTGAGCGTCCTGCCGTTCCAAGCCAAGCGCACGTCGGTCTCGGGCGAGAGGCGCAAGCGCGCTTCGACGCTCGGCGCGTCCATCGGCTCGCTGAAGGTCAGGCGCAACACGCTTGTGACGCTCACATCGCGCGGCGCGATGCGCGCGATCAGCACGCCTGCTTGGTCGCCGCGCGCGATAACTCCGAGCAAAGCGATGCTCAAGATCAGCACGGCGCTCAAGACGCCGCGATCGAGCGCGTCAAGCCGCTGCACAGCTAGCGCACGACCTCAACTTCGCCGAGCGTGATGACGATCGGCTGCCACGCGCCGTTTGCGTCGTAGATCACATAGCGCACGGCGTGCCTGCCTGCTGGCACATCATTGCCGATGACCAGCTCATAGCGCCCGAAAGCAGGCACGCCATCTACCCAGCGATCGTCCCAGAACTTCCAGCCTGCTGGCGGCTGATCCACTTGCGTGTACAGCCAACCGTGGTCAAGCGTAGTCAGCCGCGCGCTGGCGCGCAACGTCGGCACTAGGCGCGCGCCGCGCCACCACCACGCCTGCACCACGAGCGTATCGCCAACCCGCGCGGGCTGCGGCGCGAACAGCCGCGCCGCCATGAACCTCGCGCCGTCAGGCACAGGCGTGATGTTGAACCAATCGGCTTGTGTGGTAGGCCCTTCAACGGCTAATCTGTCCAACAGCGCGAAATCGATCTCGGTGTATCGGTCGAGGCGCACGTCGCCGAACATGCGCGCGACCTCGCTGCGCTTGCCTGCGGCATCCAACAATGCAAAGGTGAGCGCTTGCGGGTCCATGATATCCGCCTGCCAGCTGATGACCCAGACATTCGGCGGGCGGCGCGCCGCGACCTCGCGCATTTTCGCCTGCAGCGTGCCGAGATCAAGGTAGCGCGTGACATCAGGCACGAGCGCATCAGGCATGCCGAGCGCATGGCGCGGCGTCTCGCAAGGCGGCAAGCGGCCGTAATATGCGTGCGCTACGAATAGCGTGCCGTCGCGCAGCAAGATCACGTCTTCAGGCGCGCCTTGTGTGCAAATGTGCGCGTAAGCGCCGCGAAAATCGCTCTTGGGCGGCGTGCCGCGCTCACCTGAGAGCTGTGGCGCGCCAACGAAAACAAGTGCTGCGATCAGCCCGAGCGCGCCACGCGCCCGCTCATCGCGGCTGAGCGCGCCGATCGCCACGACGAGCGCGATGGCGGCCAGCAGGTCTAAGCCGAGCCAAGCCATCCAAAAGTAGCGCCCTGTCAGCTTCGGGTTGATCATCAGCAGGAGCACCATGATCGCAATTGGCGGCGCGCTGAGCGCCACACCTGCGCCGAGCGCGCGGCGCAAGCTCGGCAACGCGGCGCCGCTCAAAACGCCGATCGCGATGCAAAAGGCATACATCCCGATCCACGTCAGCGCCACCTCAGGATCGTCTTGCCTGCCCAGCACGCGGAAGCCCATCAGGACGCGCAACGAGAGGTCGGGCGCGACCTGCCCGCTGTAGAAGCTGCGATCGGCGCTGCTCCGCGCTATCATGATCGGCACCCATGGCGCGAAGATCAGCGCGGCGAGCGCGATCGGCAAGATGGCGCTGATCGCCGCACGCCAAGCGCGAGCGCGCAATCTGAAGAGCGCGACGCCTGCGCCGACCACTCCGTGTGCTACCAGAGCTGCCAGCGCTGTGTAGTGCGTGTAGAGCGCAGCTGCCATCAGCGCAGTGTAGCCTATCACGCGCCACGCAGTCGGACGTGCCAATGCCGCCAGCAAAAACGCCGTCGCCCATGTGAAGAGCATTAGCGCGAAGGCGTAGGCGCGCACCTCATATGCGACCCACAACGTGCCAAGCGAGAGCGTCAACAGCACGCTGCACACGACGCCCAAGCTCGCGCTGAAGCGCCGTCCAAGCCGCTTGCCAATGTTGATAGCAGCCGCTGCGGCCAGCAGAATGGCGAAGGCGGAGAGCAGCCGCAATGCGAATTCGCTCTTGCCCGCTGCTGCTGACCAAATGCGCAGCGCGATGTAATGAAACGGCACTTGGATATCTACATCAACGCACCATCGCCACAGCGTCTCCCATGACTCAGTGGCGACGTAGGTTGTCAGCGCTTCATCGTACCAGAAGCTGTTGTGCGGAAAGTTGAGCATCAGGGCAATTGCCACGCTCAGCAACGCGCCGAGCGCTATCCACATGCCCTGCGGACGCGACGCAACTTTCTCGGTCATACCTCTCGGCTTGTATCTCAGGCGCGCATATCGCTAGAGTGTCTCGGCGGGCGGCACGTCGCCTGCTTGCAAGCGCGCTAGCGCTTCAACCGCCACCTGTAGATTGCCGTTATCGCGTACGACGCGCTGCATGTCCGCAACGGCGAGGTTCATCTCGCCGAGCGCCGCATAGGCAAGGCTGCGATAGTAATACGCCTCTTCAACATGCTGCATGCGCCGAATCACGCTGTTCGCCAGATCGATCACAGTCTGATAATCGCCGACCATGTAATAGGCTTTGAACGGGCCGAATTGATACCACAACATGCGCCAAGGCCAGCCGCCGCCGCGCGCGCGCGCCAGATCGTAGGCGAGCGCCGCCTGCTCATACGCGCCGAGCAACACATAACTGCTGCCGATATTGAACCAAGCAAACTGATCGTTTGGATTCAGCCTAGTCTCTTGCAGCGCGCGCGCCAGCGCTTGCTCGGCGTTCACGCGCTCGTCAAATGCCTCGCCGAGCAGCTCGCGCAAGCGCCCTTCCTGCTCAGGGCGGTAGATCACCAAGTAGAGGCGATTGAAATGCTTCCAGCGCGTGTCGAGATCAACGTAATACTCGCGGACGCCTTTGCCATCAGGGCCGCTGTCCTTGAGCGTGTCTAAGCCGTACAAAAAGCCGCCTTTGCCCGGATCGCCTATGTCATCCCAGCCGACTAGCGTCACGTAGTGACCGAGCCATTGATTGCGCTCGTCGTACAGGCCCGTCTCGATGATCACGCCGAAGCCGTTGTAGATCAAGCGTTTCATCAGGTTGAGCGTGCCGTTCACGCGCACAAGCGCGCGCAGCGGCGTGAACTGATTGGTGTAAGCCGCCATCTGCCACGGGCTGACGTTCGCGTCGTCGCTGTTCGGCTTCAGCCAAGCCGCCACATCGCGTTGTTTGGCTTCGTAGCCCATCACGCGCAAGCCTTGCACCAAATTGGCGGGCCCGCAGTTGTTCCAGCTTTGCGGCTCGCGCTGAACGCGATTCGGCAGATAGTAGCGCATCGGCAATGGCTCGTTTGTGGCAGTTGGACGCGGCGTGTTGGTCGCAGTTGGCAAGACGGCGCTGCCGATGAGCGGCGTTGGCGTCAGCGTCGGGAAGGCGCTTTGGCGCGTGGCAAAAGGCGGCGTCGGCGTCGCCTCAGCCGATTCGACTCCGAAGGCGAGCGCTGCCCTCGCGGCGCGAGTCGGATCGATAGTCGGCACGACTTCAAGGCGCGGATCGGGCGTGCTGGTCGGCATCATCAGCTCCGCGAGAAGCGGGACGCGCCGCGCCGCCGCCGCTTGCAACTCCTCTGGCAAGGCGCGGAAGCCCAGCACGCCGATCATGGCGCCAAAAAGGCAGCCGCCAATGCAAGCGAGACTGCTCAGGAAGCCGCAGCCCCACATCCACGCTGCCGAAACCTGCCGTCGAGAGCGCAGAGAAGCGCCCCTATACTGCACCGATGTGCCGTACGCGCCAACCAAAGGGATTGGACGCCGATAAGCGCCGATCGGGCGTCTTGTGCGCGCCATATCTCACTCAATCATCTGCCCGCCGAGCAGCCGCTCGCTGTACGCGCCCCGCGAGCGAGCGCGTTGCAAGCAGGTTCAGCCGTTGCTCGGGCTATGGCAGCACGGCAATTGCCTCAATCTCAAAGCGCGCGCCGCGCGGCAAGGTAAGGTTGCCAACCGTGCTGCGCGCAGGCGGATTCTCGCCAAAAAACCGACTGTACACTGCATTCATGGCGGCGAAATCCGCCATATCCTGCAGGAAAACGGTTGTCTTGACCACGTGCGCCAGTGAGCTGCCCGCTGCTTCTAGCACGGCGCGCAAGTTTTGGATAGCGCGCTCAGTCTGAGCGGCGATGTCGCCTTCGATCAGCTCGCCAGTAGCGGGATCGAGCGCGATCTGCCCTGAGCAGAAGACAAAGCCATTGGCGATGATCGCCTGCGAGTACGGGCCGATGGCGCGTGGCGCGCCCTCTGCGTGGACAACTTGACGGCTCATGGGTGATAGTCTCCTAACGGCTTAGGGGTGTAGCGAAACTGACAGCGCAGATCGTTTTGCAAGGTCAGCTGGATGCGCAGGCGCGTGCGCTCAGAGATGGGCGGCAGTTGATCGGGCGGAAAGTAGCGCACTTCGAGCGACTCGTCATCGTTCACGCGCGGCTCGCCGCGCAGCGGGCGGCAGGCGAAGGTGATGCTGACGATGTAGACTTGGTCGCCGTTTGGATAGCGCGTGAAAAAGTCCTCGCCGCCATGCACTGCCACGACGCGCTCAGGCTGCACAAGGACGCCCGTCTCTTCCCACACCTCGCGCACAACCGCCTCAGCAGGCTCTTCGCTTGGGTCGAGCGCGCCGCCCGGCAGCGCCCACTGACGGTTATCGCTGCGCAGCTGCAAGAGTATCTCGCCTGCGCCGTCGATCACAACACCTGTCACGCCCAGCATGAGGATCGGCGCTTGACCAACTTTCTCGCGCAATTGGCGAATGTATCCAGAGATCGGCACGGCGCAAAGTTCCCTCGTCGAATCGCACGGCAGAATTATGCGCGCAAGGCGTGCAGACGTCAAATGCTGGCGCGTGTTTGGCTTTTTTGTCGCTTTGTGCTATGCTGCTGAGGCAGCGCAAGAGAAGAACGCCCGCATTCTACACTCAAGAGACCTGTTTGAGGCGTTGTTTCACAGTTTTCGCGGCTAGACACGAGCGCAGGAGGCTTCCATGCTGAGTCTGAGTAGGAGCGAGCCCTGATGATTGGCGTTCTCTTCCTCTGCACAGGCAACATTTGCCGCTCGCCGATGGCGCATGGCATTTTCAACCATCTGGTGCGCGAGGCGAACCTGCAAGATCGGCTCTTCGCCGACTCAGCAGGCATTGATCGCTACGAGGCAGGTCGTCCGACGCACGATGGCGCAGTGAACGTTCTCAAGAAGCACGGCATCATCTTCAGCAAGCGCGCGCGCCTCCTGACCGATCAAGACGGCGCAAACTTTCAATACCTGATCGGCATGGCTCAAGAGCATATCCGCGCGCTCGAGCGCGTCCGTCTGCTCGCCAACAATCCGAGCGCGCGCGTCGCGCTTTTGCTGGATTACGCGCCGCAGCTCGGCGTGCGCGAAGTGCCTGATCCGTACTACAACGGCAACTTCGAAGAGTGCTACATGCTAGTGAACGCTGGCGTGCGCGGCTTGCTGGATGCCATTCGCCGCGAACACGGCCTGTGAGCCCCGCTTTCGCACTGCAGCGCGCTATCGCGTCCCAACATAGAGCAACAGCGCGCTCAGCCCGCAGAAGCCGCCCAAGAAAAGCGCTGCATCCTGCCAGAAGCGCATCGGGAAGAGACGAATCAGCGTGTCAGAAGCGAGAAAGCGCCACGTGCCTTCCGCGAAGAACAGCGCGTGAAATGCATCGAAGAAGTGATCCCAATCCAGCAGCATGTAAGCGATCAGTGCCAGCAGCAGCAGCCAAGTGAGCAGCGCGCCGTTGTGCAAGCCGCGCCGCAGCACTGCCCGACCCTCAGCGCTGCGCGCCAACAACGCCGCGCCGAGCGCCGCTAGCGCGCTCAACACAGCCAGCATCAGCATCGCCGCTTGAGTCACTGCTTGCACGTCCACCATGTGCTGCACTTCGCGCGCATTGTAGAGCGGCGTGCCGTCGGCGAAGGTCAGGTTGGCGAGGAAATCGGGCGGCGCGCCGCTCAGCAGAAACTGCACAGCGTACGGCGCGTAGCGCAGACGATCCTCAAGCGTGAAGCCGTACGGATCGTCGGGGAAATTCGGCATTCGATAGGCGAGCCTGAGATACGGCTCGCTCATCAGCAAGCGCACGCCGAGCAAGACGAGAAACAATGGCGTGAGCAAGGCGATCAACGCGCTCAGCAGCGCGCGACCGCTCAGTCGGAAGCGTCGCATCGTGACCGTCTCACAGATTTCCTCATGAATTTGTGAATATGCCGCGGTAACCTTCTGCGCCCTGCCACGTCCTGCTGCCGAAAACAACCCTGCGCCGCCCGCTGGGCAACGCCTGAGCGTTTGCCCAGCGCAGATCGCTCACTCGCAGCGCGTCCAGAGCGCCCCGCTGACCGAGCGCAGCAGCGCTCGCGGATGCGCGTACAGCAGGACGCCCGCGCTACTGTAAACTTCCACGCTGAACGTGCCGAACAAGCCTGAGTTGTTGACGCTCACGAACACAGCGAAGCGCTCGCCATCGGCTGACCAGAGCGGTATGAGGCCGGGCGCTGGCTGTTTGCCCCTCCAGAGGACGCGCCCCTCGCCTTCATCGCCTTCGGACGCCACCTGCAGCACCCAATCGCCGCCTGAGCGCACGAGCATTGCTGCGTGCCTTCCATCGGGCGAGCGCGCCAAGTGTGGCGTCTCAACGCTGCCACTCGGCGAGTGATAGCGATAGCGCCGCGCGCCGTCGAGCGCGTAGCCGTCTACGCCGCCGCGTTGCCTATCGAGCCACCAAAACTGCAGCGTTTGCGCCGCTGAGTCGTAAGAGAGCGCCTGCGCTCTGAGCAGGTTGCGCGCCAACGCGCGCCGCACGCCTGTCTTCAGGTCCAGCACTTCAACGCCGTAGCGCGTCAGCGCCATGTAAGTGTAGGCGAGCTTGCCGCTGAACCGACCGCCTTCGCGCAGCCACAATACTTGATCGAACGCGAATTCTTCAGTGCGGATAGTCCGCAAGCCGCTGCCGTCGGTGCGCGCCCATGTGATGTAGTGATCGACTCGCGGGAAGGCGCGGCGTTGCCACTTGACCAGTGCCAGCGCGCCATCTGGCGACCACAAGACGTTCTCTACGTCTGTCGCTCCGCGCACGATCGGCACGCGATCCGTGCCGTCAAAGTTCATCAAGTCTACATCTATCTCGCGGCGCTCGTTCAGGAACGGCACAGCGGCGCGGCGCGTTGGGCGAGCGCTGTTCTCAATTGCCCACAGGAAGTCGTTCTGCGGCGCCAAAATCACGCGCTCGACCAGCACTTCGCTCTCGCCTGTGGCTGGGCGGAATGCCACAAGGTCGCGCCCGCCGCGCCGCTCGCGGAAGTAAGCAAGTGCGCTGCTATCGGCGCTCCACGCAGCGCTGGCAGGGAAGAGCAAGCGCCCGCCCTGCTTGAGCCGCGCGACCTGACGCGGCTGAGAGCTGTGCGGCGCGATCGCGTAAACGACCAGCTGCCAATTCAAGTCCTGATCGTTATACCGCAAGGCGAGGTAGTTGCCATCTGGCGACCAAAACAGGCGCGCATTGCGCAGAAACGGCATCTCAAGGCTGAGTTCCTCGCCGCCGTAGACTGGCGAATCCAGCAGCGAGACGACCAAGCGCGTGCGCCCGACCTGATCCGTGCGCAGGTAAGCGTGCCGCTGACCGCGCTCTGACCACACCGCGCTCTCAACGTATGGCAGAATCGAGAGGAGCGGGAAAGTTTTCGCGCGCAGCGTGCTGGTCTCGTAATACGTCAGGACGCGCCCGAAGGCCTCGGTTGTGCCGATGGCGAAATATGCGCCGTCAGCGCTCCAGCCGAAGAAGGCGATCTCATTCGCGCGCGGCGTGTTCAGGCGAACCACGGTTGCGTTATCGCCATCGGCGCGCGCCAAGCCGAAATGCGGCACGTTGTTGGCATCGCGATATAGGTACAACAAGTGCGCGCCGTCAGGCGACCACGACACGGCGTTGACAACCGCATTGCTGACCATTAAGCGCGCCATGTGCGGCGCGGGGGCGCTGCTATTCGGCTGCACATAGAGCGTAAAGCGCCGCGTCAGGTTGCGATCGGGCAAGGTGTAGGCGTAGTGGCGTCCATCAGGCGATGTCCAAATGGCGCGCGGCGCGTAGCTGAATGGATCGCTCAGCGGACGCGCGTCAGCGCTCAAGATGCCGTTGTTGAGATCCAGCAGCCAATCGCGTGCGGGCGCGTCGCCGCTGATGCGCAGACACGCGAAAGCGCTCTGCGCGTTGCGTGCCGCTAGCGTCACGCCGCCGAACATGGCGCTCATCAGCAGGCACAACGCCAACCCGATGCGCCAGAGCGGGCGGAAATTGATGCCGTAAGGCGGTTGCATGCTCTTGAGATCGCCGTACTCAGCGCTGATCCTGATTGTAGCACGGCACGGCGCGCTTGAGGATGAAGGGGGCTCAGCCGAGCCTGCGCTGACGGCGCGCTTCGAATAAGAT
>JAGHYP010000319.1 GCA_017743585.1 Chloroflexota bacterium | reverse complement strand
TATCCGACTAACGATCCCGCTGCCTGCTTCGCCGAGCTGGCGCGCGTCTTCCCCGCGCGCTCGGCTGAGACCCTCGCGCGGCTCTTCGGCGGCAGCACAGGGCGCGATTTCGCTTACGAGATCGGCGTCATCTCGCAAGAGCGCTTCTTTGAAGTGCGCGAAGCGCTTGAGCGGCATTGCACGTTGCGCTACGAGCCGCGACCGACGCGCCGCTACCTGATGGGCGATCTTGCGCCGCACGTGGTCGGCTACGTTGGCGCGATCCCTGCCGAGCAGGTTGCGTTTTGGGAAGCGCGTGGCTATCCACGCGACGCGATCGTCGGCATTGACGGCGTCGAGCGCCAATTGGAGAGCGTGCTCGCAGGGCAGGGCAAGGCGTCTTTGGTGTTGCGTCAAAATGGCGTGATCGTGCGCACGCTGGCGGAGCGACCCGGCGTGGCGAGCCAGAGCGTATATTTGACCTTGGATCTGCGGATGCAAGCGGCGGCGCAGCGCATTCTAAAGCAGGCATTCACTGCCGGCGGACTCGGCGCAGTATCGCCTGGCGCCGCCGTCGTGATCCTTGACGTGAACACCGGCGCAATCCTGGCGCTCGCCAGCTACCCCGATTTCAACGTTGAGGCGTTCAATCCGGATAGCTCGCTGCCCAACGCGCAGGCGCTTATCCAACAATGGACGGATGACCCGCGCAAGCCGACTTTCAATCGCGCCACGCTCGGACAGTATCCGCCCGGCTCGATCTTCAAAATCGTCACAATGGCGGCAGGCATCGAGAGCGGTCTGTTCACGCCCAACACGCGCCACTACTGCGGCGGAATTTGGCGCGGCGCCCCGCTTGGCGATCGCACGCGAACGGATTGGATCGCCAGCACCGCTGCGGGCAGGCATGGCTCGCTCACGCTCAAGCAAGCGCTGACAGGCTCGTGCAACATCTACTTCTGGCACATCGGCTGGACGCTCAGCAACGTCGATCCAGAGATTCTGCCGACCATTGCGCGCAAGATGGGCTTCGGCAAGCCGAGCGGCATGACAGACTTGCCTGAGGCGATTGGCTTGTTGCCAGAGCCTTCGCGCTACGAGGAATTGGTCGGGCGCAAGTGGCGCAACTCGGACGCGCTGAACGCGGCGATCGGTCAGGGCGATGTGGTGGTGACGCCGCTACAAGTGGCGCGCATGGTAGCAGCGGTCGCCAATGGCGGCTATCTCTACAAACCGTACGTTGTGGAGAAGATCGGCATCATCGGCGAGCCTTCCTTCATCGCAAAGCCTGAAGTGACCGATAAGCTGGACTTCAAACCGGAGACTTTGGCAGCCATTCGCGAAGCGATGTGCGAAGTGACCACCAATCGCACTATCGGCACGGCGACTTTTGTCTTCGAAGGCTTGCGTGGCGCGGTGGTCTGCGGCAAGACGGGCACAGCTGAGACGCCAACGGGCGGCACGCACGCTTGGTTCGCCGCGTTTGCAGGCAAGACGGCTGACGCGCCCGAGATCGCCCTTGTGGTCATGGTTGAGCATGGCGGCGAAGGCTCAGGCGTCGCCGCGCCAATCGCGCGCCGCCTAGTCGAGGCGTATTACCAGCTCGAGCCGATGAATATCTCGATCAACTAAGATCAACTAAGCGCGCACTTGCTTGACGAAGTGCAGGCGCGTCCGCACCACGTCCATCTCGAGGCTGCGGTACAGGCTGACCGCTGCGCGATCTTCAGCGTCCACGTGCGAGCTGGCAGTTGTGAAGCCGCGGTCGCGCAAGGCGCGCAAGCTATAGGTCAGCAAGGCGCGCCTGAGGCCGTAGCCGCGCCATGAGCGGCACACGCCGACCGCCAAGATTTGCCCATCTTGCGGGCTGCCCTGCTGACTCGCGCCACACAAGCACTCGCCGACAATCTCATCGCCTCGCAGCGCGATGATCCACAGCGCAGGGGCGCGCGCGTGGCTCAGGAGCATGTGCTGCCCCCACGCCTCAGGAGCGCGCTGCATGGCGCTCCAGCGACCGGCGAGGCGCTCGTCATCAGCTGCCACCAGCCAGTCTAGATCGCAGCGCTCAAAAGCGCGGATGCTGACGCCTTGTGGCACTTCGGCTTCAAAGACGCGCTCGGGCGTGAGCGCCGTGCGCATGTGGTGGAAGCGTCGCTCCACGCGATAGCCTTTGCGCTCGAAGAGCGGCTTCACGCCCGCAATGTCTTCATAGGCGCATGCGCGCAGCACGCCGCCGCCGTGACGGCGCACGAAGACCTCAGCTGCTGTCAGCACGCCGCCGCCGTAGCCGCGCCGCCGATAGGATGGATGCACCCAGCCTTCGAAGAGGTAGTTTTGGTCGCTTTGTTGATGCCACCATGCAAAAGCCGCTGCCGCCCCTTCCGCTGTGAAGGCGATCACGGCGTTGCTGCGCGGCGAGCGCAGCGATAGCGCTTCGCTAGTCAGCCGCCGCGTGCGGTCGAATTCCGCTGCTGCGTTGATCACGCCCAGCGCCGCTTCGCAATCGGCAGGCTGATAAGCACGAATGATCACGCTGCGCTCCCG
>JAGHYP010000318.1 GCA_017743585.1 Chloroflexota bacterium | reverse complement strand
ACCGCAGAGTGGGCGGCTGTGCGCCGCGCGCCACTGCGCGCAAGATCGCCTCGTCGTACGCCATGTTCGCGCCGCCATCGCGCGGCGCATCGAGGATGAGGCGCCAGCGCTCGCCCATGCCTCAGAGCGCGTCGAGCGCCTTTTCCAGCTCATCAACGCGCGCCATCAGAAAGCCGAGCTGCGTCTGTTGGTCGCGGTAGCGCGCCGCAAGCGCGCCGAGCTGGCTGAAAACGGGCGCCAGAATCTGCTTGCCGTAGCTGGTCAGGCGGCTGCGCTCGGCGGCAGTGAGCTTGGAGAGCGCGTCTCGATAGGCTTTTTCAAGGTCGCTCAGGCGCGCCTCTAGCTGCTTGAGCGCGTCCTTGCGCGCGCGCTGCGAGGTCAGGAAAGCGACTCCGCCCCCGATAGGCAAGGCGATGATGCCGATCGCCAGAGTCAGCACGCCAAGCGGCGGCAAAAACGTGCCGGGCGTGGCAGCGGCCGTCAACGCGCTGATCAACAGTCCGAATGCGCCGCCGATGCCGGCGATCGTGCCGTAGATGAAAGTGCGCACGTTCTGATCGAAGCTGCTTTCGATGGCTTCTAGCACGCTGTGATCAGCGTAAGCGCGCAGCTCGACGTCAGCTACAGCCAGCGCGGCCTGCAGCGCAGCGCGCTGATCGGCGTATTGCGCAGCGTCCAAGCCCGTTGCCTCTTCGCGCAGGAGCGCCTCGAGCTTGCTCAGCCGCTCGATGATGCTGCGCCAATAGGCGCGTCCGCTATCCACAAGCGCGTTGACGTAGCTCTCTTGCGCTGCGGCAAGGCGCGTCAGGCTATCGGCAAGCACTTCGCGGTCGAAGGTCTCGGCGAGCTTATCGCGATCCATGCCGCGAAAGGCGGCGCGCAGGACGTTCAAGTTTTTCTCCATGAAGCGCCCGCCGCGCAGCAAAATCCCGTCAATCACAGCGCGAATTTCTTCCAGCGCAGCTTCTAGCTGACGATCCAAACCTGCCGCGTGCTGCTCGATCTCGCGCTCCAACGAGTGCGCAGCGTCGGTATCTTGACCGATCAAGGCGAGTCGTCCGTTCAGCGCATCCTCGTGGCGCTTCAGCACGCTGCGCAATAGGCTCAAGCGCGTGAGCAGCTTCTGCTTGGCAGGCGGCACTTGCTCAAAGGTCTGGCGCAGATGCGCAGCGAGCGCCAAAATGCCCGTTGGATCATCGCTCGGCATCTCGCGCAGCGCTGCGAAAACGCCGCCTTGATAGGCGCGCTGCAACGCCTGTTTAGCGCTGACCATGAAAATTGGCGGGCGCAAGCCGAGCAGCTGGTCAATTTGCTGGCGCACGAACTCGCGGACTTGCTGGCGCTCGGCATCGTCGAGCAGATCGGCTTGATTGATGACGATCACGATCTTTTTGCCGTAACTGCGCGCCAGCTCAAGGTAAAGCCGCTCAGTCTCGGCGAAGGCACGCTTGGCGCTGATGACGAAGAGGACCAAGTCGCTGCGATGCAAGAACGACTTGGCGATCTCCTCGTGTTGCTTGAAGATCGAGCCTGTGCCCGGCGTATCCACGATCGCGATGCCTACGCCGCCAGTGCCGGGATGTTCCCACTCGCGGATAGCGGCGCCTTCGCGCAGGCGCGGCACGCGATTTGGCACAGGCGCGTAGTGCACCAGCTCAATGACGTCGGTCGTCGGCGTGATGCCCATCGGCAGGAGCGGCTCGCCGAGCAGCGCGTTGATGAACGTGGACTTGCCGGCGTTGAACTCGCCGATGACCGCCACGAGCAGGAAAAGCTCGCGCAGGTCGTCCGCGGCGTCGCGCAGGCGCTGCCGATCTTGCGCGCCGTCAGCGTGTAGCTTGCCGACAAACTCAGCCGCTTCGCCCAGCAGGCGGATCAATCGCTCGCGCAGCTCAGCTAGCGCGCCTTCCAACACCACCGTCGGCGAGTTGGACAAATTCAGGTTGGACATGCCTTGAGTCCTTCGCAGAAGACGTTCAGAAACTTCCGGCAGGCGCTGCGCTCAGCGCAATGTGCTGAGCTCCGCTTCAAGCGCGGCGAGCGCCTGCTCGCGCTGTGCTAGCTCTGCCCGCAGCGCGTTGGCCTGCGCCAGCTGCGACTCAATCATGCGCAGGAACGGCGCCACGGCGTCCTGCCGCAAGCGCTGCCCGTAGGCGATTTGCTCGGCTGCAGCCTTGCTCAGCGCATCTTGATAGGCGCGACGCACGGCATCCATGCGGCGCACGTAAGCATTCGCCATCAGCGCGCCGCGCAACGGCATGACGCTCACGCCGCCGATGAGTAGCGCCAACACCATCAGCAGCGAGAGCAGCCAGACGCCTGCTTCAGCGCCTGTGGCAGCCGCTATGGCTATCAATAAGCTGCCGATCAGCAGCACGGTCAGCACGTAGACGCTCAGCGCGATGATTGTATTGCGCACGGCGTTATCAATCGTCTTGAACTCAGTGGTGCGCGCTTCATCCAGAAGGCGCTGCAATGCATCGCGCCCTGTTTTCAAGATTGTGCGGTCGTAGCTCTGTGGCTGTCTCT
>JAGHYP010000317.1 GCA_017743585.1 Chloroflexota bacterium | reverse complement strand
CCTCCGACCCGCAGAGGGTACTGAAACTCATCGTATGGGGCGTAAACCTGGGCGCCACCGTCCCGCCAGTTGCAACCCCCTCCGACCCGCAGAGGGTACTGAAACTCAAGTCGCCCAGCGTTCCTGGAGCGACAAAGAGTTGCAACCCCCTCCGACCCGCAGAGGGTACTGAAACAAACGAAGCGCCTTCCCCGAGTTTCAAATTGCCCAGCCGCGGCTATCTCTGGCTGCAGAGGGCGCTGCGCCCCGTTCGCTCCCTTGAATTCAGGCAATGCTGGCGATGTGCTGGCGGCTTTGCAGCGGCCTCGAGGGCGCTTGGCGACCGATTGAGGGCGCCGGCGCCTTGACGTCTTTTCCAAAACGCGCTACACTCACAGCCGCGTTTCACGACTCGCGGAGAGTACTGAAACCTCGAGACTTCCCTGTACGCCCTACGAGCTTCCGCCGTTGCAACTATCTACAGAGGGCCCGCCGAGGGCGCTGAAGCGCCGCCGAGCAGCAGGCGGGCCGAGCATCAGGCTGTTGACCCGCTAGCGCCGAGGCGCTGCTCAGCTCAGTTGCTCAACTCATAACTCAGTTCAATGCTCAATCTCAGTTCAATGCTCAATCAAGCGCACAGCAAGGAGCGATCACATGGACTGGCAGGATCAGGACTCAGGACAGGACGATTGGAAATCGCACGAATCACGAGAATCGCAAGAGTGGCATTCCATCGCGATGGATTACGCGGGCTGGCGCATCGCTTCGGGCGCATCAGAAGATGAGTTTCTATCTGAGACGGACGAGTACACCTCGTCATCGCCGTCGAAATCGCCGTTGAATGCGTCATCGTCGGCTTGGCCGCCGGCGGCAAGGGGGAGCGGCGCGCCGCTCGCAGCGCCAAAGCAGCAGGAATCGCCTTGGAGGCGGCTATTCGGCATGCTCTTCGGGCGCAAAGAGGGCTAGGCGCATCTTGCGCAACGCTAAGCAGGCTCTAACGCCCTTCAGATCGGTTTATGCTACGCTTGATCAGTAGCAAAACTCACGAGAATCTGAGGGAAAGAGAGCCTTACGCCATGATCTCTCTAAGTCGTGCAGCTCTCTCTGCGCTGCTCCTGATCGCGATGCTCTTGGGCGCGGCGCTGGGCAGTTTGCTCTCAGGGGCGCCAGTGCGCGTGCAAGGGCAAGATTTCGTAGATGACGAGACGCTGCTGCTGCAGCGCATTTACGAGCAGGTCAATCCATCGGTGGTGGCGCTGGAAGTGCGCGTGCCTGCCAATGTGCAGCTGCGCAGCCTGATGCCGTTCATCGATCCAAGCCTGCCAACAGAGCCGCGCTATCGGATCGCGCAGGGCTCAGGCTTCCTGTACGATCGGAACGGGCACATCGTGACCAACTTCCACGTGGTGGAAGCGGCGGATCGGATCACGGTTGTCTTCTCGGATGGCTTGCGGCTGCCTGCGCGGGTCGTCGGCACGGCGCCGGACGCGGATATCGCCGTGGTGCGAGTGGACGCGCGGCAGATCGAGAACCTGCAGCCGTTGCGGCTCGCTGATTCAGATAAAGTGCGCGTGGGCGAGCGCGCCATTGCGATCGGCAACCCGTTCGGCCTGAACAACACGATGACGCTGGGCATTGTCAGCGCGATCGGGCGCTCGCTGAGGCAGCAGCAGTTCAGCATTCCGCAGATCATCCAGACCGACGCGGCGATCAACCCCGGCAATAGCGGCGGCCCGCTCCTCAACTCGCGCGGCGAGGTGATCGGGGTGAATACCGCCATTCGCAGCAATGCGGAGCAATCGGCGGGCATCGGCTTTGCTGTGCCGAGCAACATCGTGCGCCTGATGGCAGACCAGCTGATCGCAACGGGCAAGGTGGAGCACGCCTACTTGGGCATCACAGGCACAACGCTCACCTCGCGCGTTGCGGAGGCGCTGGGCTTGGATGCGCGGACAACGGGCGTGCTAGTCAATAGCGTGGTGGCGGGCGGCCCGGCGGCGGCAGCGGGCTTGCGCGGCGCGACGCGCGAGATGAGCGTGGATGGCGAGCCCGTGCCAGTGGGCGGCGATATCATCACTGAGATAGACGGGCTGAAGATCAAGGTCTTCGAGGACTTGCTAGGCTACCTGTTCACGCGCACCAAGCCCGGCGATGAAGTGACGCTCACCATCCTGCGCAACGGCAAGCAGATGCAGGTGAAAGTGGTGCTGGCATCGCGCCCGCGGACGCGCTGAGCGCGCAAACTAGGGCCGAAGGCTCGCGCCTGCCCTCGGCGATGATGATGATGATTGATGACAGCCTGGGCCGGCCGAGCCGAGGCCAAAGCCAATCAGCCAGATTGAGCGCCTTGCGAGGCGCGCTCGACGTTCCCTCACATCCTCACATCGGCGCGCCTGAGCAGACTCTCAACTGCCTCTAGCGTCGGCTCGATTACGCGCAAGGCATTCGCGAAGTTGCTCTGAATGCCCTCCAGCGCGCCCTGATGGTAGCCCATGATGATCTCGGGGTCTTTCAGCACGTGACCCGTCAGGATGCCCACCACATCTTCCTCCGCGCCGATCACGC
>JAGHYP010000027.1 GCA_017743585.1 Chloroflexota bacterium | reverse complement strand
GTCTCGTGGGCTCGGAGATGTGTATAAGAGACAGCAGTCAACACTGAGGCAGGCTTGATGCTGCGCACAGGTCCCGGCAAGGAGTTTCCACAGACGGCAGTCCTGCTGGAAGGCGCGCGCGTCATCGTCTTCCGCCGTACGGCCGACTCGGCTTGGTTGCGCGTGCGCGTGCCTGCCATGCAAAGCGAAGGCTGGGTCTTCGGACAGTATTTGAGCTTGAACGGCGACCTGACGCGCGTGGCGGTGGCGAGCGCCGCTGAGAGCGCCCCGATTCCCACGCCGCAGCCCGAGACAGGCCAAGTGGCGGTTAAGCGCCCGCCTCCCCAAGCCTGCGTGAGCGTCGTCGGCGACTCAATCGCCTATGGCGAGGTGATCTTCAAGCTTGAAGATGTCGGTTTCATCCACGTCAAGATGGCGCCTTTCAGCTTTTACATGGCGCAACAGCTGAAGCTGCGCAACGTGGATCAACCCGTCACTGACCGCAGCTATCCTGGCGTCGGCATCACGTCGCCGCGCCACAAGTCCTACTACGATCTGCCTGTCTATCAAGATCTGCTGCGCGACCGCTGCCGCTTCACGGTTGTCTTGCCATGGGTGAACGATCTGAGCTCGGGCATCGATCCTGCCCAAGCAGCGCCGCTGCACGCTGAGAATCTCGCGGACATGGCGCGCCGTCTGATCGAAAACAATCCCGGCGGACACATTTTGTTTGTGAACTATTATTATGGCGCGCCTGCGCCGTTCACGCTCGGCATGGCAGGCGGCTTCACGCTGCAAGCGGTTCAGCTTTTCAATCAGGAGATGGAGCGCGCTTGCCGCGAAGGCGCGCTCAGCCGCTTGCCCCAAGTGACCTGCGTGGAAGTTGAAGCGGCTTTCCGCGACCTTGGCACAACTTATGTGGTGCAAGGGATGCGTCGCGACGAAATCGAGGCAGTCAGGACGGCGCCGCTCTCGCCCGAGCATCAAAAAATGTTCGACTACTACAACTCGATCCATCCTAACGGCGTGATGCAAGGCGACGGCGTGCATCTCAGCTCGCTCGGCAAGCGCGTCCTCGCCTCGTATCTCGCCGATATCATGTTGCGCCTGCCCAACCTGCCGAGCGAGTGACGTTGTTCAGTTGTGAGGGGTTGCTCATGCGCCGCTTTGTTGTTTCATTGATTGTTTCATTGATTGTCGCGTCGCCTTTTGCGCTGAACGCTAGACCGATCCATGCGGAAGATGACCGCGCTGCTGAGACGCTTGCCTTGCTGCGCGCCACAACCCTGCCTGAGCGCGACCGTTTCGCGCTTGCGCGCTGGTATCTCGGCGTGAGGGCGCTGCCTGAGCCGCGCACTGAGCCTGTCATCTATCGCGTCGGCGATACCAAGACTTTCGAGACTTACAACTTGGATACCGAGACTCGCTTCAGTTTCACGGCGCGCCTCGCTCTGATCAGCAAGCACGCCTATTGGTGGTTTGAGGAAGGCTTCACGCCCGATCAGAGCGCATTACGGCGCAGCGCTGAGCGCTTCGATAACGTCATCTATCCGACCGTGCGCGCGCATTTCGGCAGCGAAGATTCGCCCGGCATAGACGCCGATCCGCGCCTGTTCATCGTCCACGCGCGCAACTTAGGCAAGCACGTTGCTGCCTATTTCAGCAGCACAAACGAGTTCCCGCGCGCCATTGTGCCGGATAGCAACGAGCATCAGATGTTCTTGGTGAATCTAGACAACATGCGCGTTGGCACGGCAGGCTACGAAGGCACGCTCGCGCACGAATTCCAACACATGATCCATCACGCGAACGATAGCAACGAGTCCGTGTGGCTGAACGAAGGCATGTCTGAGCTGGCGGCTGACCTGAGCGGCTATCGCAGCGACTTGAGCGGCTTTGCGCGCGCCTTCCTCAACCGTCCGCAGACGCAGCTGAACGCGTGGCCCATTGAAGACTCAGCGCCGCATTATGGCGCTGCTTATCTGTTCATGCGCTGCTTCTTGCATCGCTTCGGCGCCGATACTTTGCGCGCGTTAGCCGCCAATCCCAGCAACGACATGGCGAGCATCACTGAGACGCTGGCAGCTTTCAATCACACCGACTCGAACGGTGCGCCGATGACGGCCGAGACATTCTTCGCCGATTGGGTCGCTGAGAACTGGCTCAACACAGGCTGTCCGACGCCGCTGCGCCAAGCGCCGCGCAGCGAACTAATGAAGCTCGGCAAGAATGTGCTTGCCCTGCCGCAATTCGGCACGCGCTATCTGCGCCTGCCCGAGACAGGGGCTTACACGCTGACCGTGCAGAGCGAGCCGACGGTCAAGGTCATTCCGACAGACGCATACAGCGGCGATTACTTCTGGTGGAGCAATCGCGGCGATGATAGCCACACGCGCCTGACGCGCGCCTTTGACCTGCGCGGCGTGCAAAAGGCGACTTTCACCTTCAAGCTGTGGCACAACATCGAAGAGAACTGGGATTACGCTTACTTGAGCGTCTCAGAAGATGGCGGCGCTACGTGGCGTGCCCTAGAGACCTCTGCCAGCCGTCCTGCTGGCGGCAACCATAACCCGTACGGCGCTGCTTTCAGCGGCAAGAGCGGCGACGGCGACCAGCCGCAATGGATCACTGTCTCAGCCGATCTGAGCGCTTACGCAGGCAAGCAAATCCTGCTGCGCTTCGATTACATAATGGACGACGCGATCAACCTTGAAGGCATGGCGCTCGACGATCTCGCCCTGCCTGAGATTGGCTACTTCCACGATGCTGAGCTCGGCGATGGCGGCTGGCAAGCAGAGGGCTTTGCGCGCATGGCGAATCGGCTGCCAACGCGCACCTTAGTGCAAGTGTTGGCGGATGGCGCAGTGCAGGCGCGCTACATCCTTGAGCGCGACGCGCCGCTCAGCATCGCAGTGAGTGGCGGCGCTGTGATCGCGCTGAGCGGGTTGCGCGAGTTCACGACCGAGCAGAGCTTGATCACCTACACCCTTGCGGCACGCTGAGACCGATCGCGGCTTAGCTCGGCTCTGGAAGCGCTCACTGCGCGCGGAGCGCGGCGATGCCTTCAGCGGCGCGCGCGACCGCCTCGGCAGCTGCCGCGAGCGGGTCGCTGCCCTCGTCCAGCACAGCGTTGATAGCTCGGCGCAGCGGCAACCAGAGCGCTGCTAGCTCGGGGCGGTTCGGCAACGGCACGCCTGCGCTATACAGCGCGCTCGCCAGAGCCGATAAGGGCGAATCGACAGCAGCAGTTGGCAAGACGGGCAGAAAACCATAGGCGGGCGCGCGCGCCTGCGCCGACTCCGAGACAAGATGGCGCCAGAGGTCGAGACTTTGCATGCGGAAAGGGCTGCCCAGCCCGAGATAGAGCTGCCAAGCGCGCGCCACAGGTCGCCAAACGCGCCCTTCCACGCTCGGCAAGGCGATCACGCCGAGCCGCTCGCCGAGCGCAGCGCGCAGGGTCGGCAAGCGCCAACTCCCCGCCAACAAATAGCCGACCTCGCCTGCTCGAAAACGATCTTCAGGCGCGCCAAGCAACACGCCCTCGCCCTGCGCGAGCGTCCGTAGGGCGATCAGGTAATTGCCGAGCGCGTTCACGCTCAACGCGCTATTGCCGTCCTCATCCAACAGCGCCCCGTTCAGGGCGAAGAACATACCGGCAGTTGGATAGAAGTCGCGCGGCAAGATCAAGCCGTGTTCTGCTGCTTGCGCAGCCAACGCGCGCAGCGTGCTAGGCGGCTCAGCCTGCACGAGCGCGCGGTTGACGTAAAGCGCGTAGCTCTCAAGCGCGAGCGGCAGGGCCAGCGTGCGTCTATCGTATTCCGCCAATTGCCACGCCAGAGGCGTCAAGGCTTGGCGCAGCTCAGGCGTCAAGTTGCGATCCAGCGCAGCGGCGAAGCGGCGCACAGCAGGCTGCGCCAATGCATCGGAGACGCTCAAAATCGCGTCAGGCGGGCGCAATGTCGGGTCGCTGAGCTGAGTGGCGAGCTGAGCGAGCGGCACATAGCGCACGTCAACTTGCAGCTCGCCATCTCGGATTGGCGCATAGTCTGCCAGCCACGCTTCAAGCAGAGCAGCTTGCGCTGGCTGCCATGTGTGCCAAATGGTGAGCCTCGTTTGGGCACGGCTGGGCGCGCCGTTCAGCGCGGCACACAGCGCTAATAACAAACTCAGCAGGCACGATAGTCGCGTGAGCCGCATAGAGTCGCTTTTGCGCGAATCTCACAGCAAGTGTCATGCTGACCGTTGCTAAGGCGTCGGCGACGCAGTCGGCGTCGGGGTTGGATTGCGTGCCTCGATGTTGACCTCGACCACGTCGTTCGGGATCACCACGTTCTCGCCGCTGAAGCCTTCCCGCACCACTGAAGCCTGCAGCTTCACTTGATGCACGCCGACGCCCAGACCATTTAACGCCGCGAAAATGCGGATGTCCTCAGCGCGCAGCTTATCAAGCGCCACTTGCGCGCCGCGCACGATCACGTTCACGCGCTCAGGCTGCACTGTCACAGCGAAATCGGCTGTATCAATGCCTTGCACCTGCACAAGGATGCCCGTGAACTCGCGGCTGCCCTGCACTGCTTCGATCTCGATAGTCACAGCGATGTCGCGCGGCTCGATCAGCGTAACGCCGCGCGGCAAGCTCAGCCGCACAAGCTGCGTGAAGGTCTCTGTGCGATCGCTTAGATCGATTGGCTCAGTGAAGACCACGCCGTTCATCGCGTCAATAGCCTGCTGATCGCCGCGCACGAACACGCGCCGCGGCGACCAAGTCTGGTTGACGCGGATGTAGCCGCTCGGCAGATTGCCGCGCAGGCGCGGCTCAACAGCCAACTCGGTCACGTCTGAGCGCGGCTGCACTTCAACCGTCACGGCGACCTCAGCAGGCGTCAAGGTCACATCGGCAACCGGCTTGCCTTGAGCGTCAATCGCGCTCAGAGGGAGAGTCAGGGTGAAGATGCCACGCTGATTTTGGACGCTCGCTTTGGCTTGGACGGCGGCGACTTGTGCCACGCGCTCCGCCGCGCCGATGACCAGCGCCTCTGTTTGAGCGGGCTGCGCCGTCACTCTGTAGCCAATAGGCGGCTCTTGCTCAAAGCGGACGCTGATCTCCTTCAATTCCTCAGCGCGCTGCGCCAACTGCACGCTGATGCGGCTCGGCTGCACAGCGACGACCGCCGCGCCACGCACTTCAGGCGCGAGGACGCCCCGTAGCTCGACGCTGTAGGGCTCGTCGCGCGGCGCTAAGCCGCTCAGATCGGCGATCACCCTCACTTGGCGCGTCTCAAGCGCCCCGAAGACCGATTGCAAGCCGCGCACAGTCACTTGCGCCACAGTTGGCGGTCGATTCGCCACGATCAAGCCTTCGTCGTGACGCACTTCGATCGGCACTTGCCCAATGAGACGGCGTTGCTCGATAGGATCGCGCGCGGAGAGCGCGGCATACCAGATTGCGAACGCCAGCAACAGCGAGCCGAGCAGCCAGCCCAAGTTATCGAGCGCAAAGCGCAACGCTGTGCGCCGCTGTTGCATGGCAATCATCCTCCCCTTAGCCTATTCTGCACGCTTTACCGCACGCGCAGCCGCGTGAGTGTCACGAAATCTTCTGCTTGCGAGCCATCGGGCAGATGCAAGCGCAGCCGCTCAAACGCCTGACCGTCAGCGCCTTCGCGTAACCTGTACATGCCCACGATGAGCGTCCAATCGCCGAGCGGCGTGCCTTCACGCACGCGCAAGGTGTGCTGATCCACAATGATCTCGCCCTCCGACCATGTGCTGGTCGGTCGCGTCCATGCCGCGGGCATGCCGTCGCTTTGGGCGTAGACGTTGGTCGTGTTCGGCTGCACCAGCTGGGCGAACACGCGATAATCCACGTCTAGCGGGCGCAGCCGCCGCCAATACAGCGTCAGCGTCAGCGTCTCGCCGACTCGCGCGCTGAGTGGCTCAACCTCGTAGCCGACCAGCGCGACAGCATCGCCTAAGTTGGCGTGCATCGGGTTCGGCAGTTCGGAATCGGCATGGCGCGGCAGCACGCGCACTGTACCTAGTCTAGCACGATTCTCGCTGACCTCCTGCGCTTGCCCAATCATGCGCTCGCCTGTTTTCAAATCATAGAAGCCAAGCCATGCTGTCAAGGTCTGTGGCGCGTAAGCGTGGTCGGGCAAGCGGATAGCGAAGGAGTTCCACCAGAACTGCCCAAGGTGCTGCATCTGGTTGGTCGCCCATAAGCCGTTGCCCAAGAAGACGTCTCGCTGCGCCACAATCGTGCCGGCATCGCTCTCCAGATGGATAAACGCGCTCCAGTCGCGGCGCATGGTCGCTAGCTGCTGGAAATAGACGCCGAAGGAGACGTACTCAGCGGGCCGCGCGGTCAGATCGAGCGGCGCTGTAGTGTACAGCGCGAGCGCAGCGCGCTGAGGCGACTCAGGCTCGGCGAAGGTGGCGTGCAGCGCCCCCTCAGGCGGCTGCGACGAGAGCATCGGCGGGCGATAAGCGAGCGCGATAGTCGCCAATCCCGCGAGCGCAGCGAAGACGTGCCACAACGCGACCGAGGTTGCAAAGCGTTTGCCGCCAAGCCGCCACGCGCCGACGGATAGCCAGATGCTGATCGGCGCGATGGCTGCGAACATCAATCGCCCTTGCGAGGCCCAAGTCTCGCTCGTCCAGCGCAGCAAGCCGCCGAACAACACGACGATCCACACTAGACTCACCGCGCGCGCCAGCCACAGCGCATTGACGCGCCACAAGTGCCGCCCCAGCGCGCTCAGCGCCAAGCCGAGCAGACACAGCGCCGCAATTCCGTTGAAGATCGTGTAGATGAAGTCTCGGAACGGCACGTTCATGCCGCCGAAAAAGCCCCAGTAGCTCATCAGAAACGTATGGCGCTCTGACCACAGCTGCGCTGCATTGGCAGGGATGGCGCGCCTGCCCACGATGTCCAGAAAGACGTTCAGGCCGGTCGGATCGCCGTACAGTTGCCAGTTGCGCACGTACCACCACGCGCCGATCGCAATCGTCAAGCCGCCTGTCAGCGCTGCGCCGATGACAAACTGCCGCGCGCTGCGCAGACGCAGTGCATTCAGCGCCAAAGCCATCGCGACGATCGGCAGCAGAAAGCCGATGTTGAACTTAGCGAGCATCCCTGCGCCGCTCAGGACGCCGATCAGGCTCAGCTGACCGAGAGATGGCGCGCCTGCCCGCTTGATCAGGCGCGCGATGCACACCAAGAGCGCGGTCGCCAACATGTTCGAGAGATTGTCATTGTTCACGCTGGCGCTGATGAACAGGAACATCGGATTGAAAGCAACTAGCATCATCGCCACGAGCGCGACGCGCTCATGCTGCGGAAACAGCTCGCGCGCCAATAGGTAGGTCAGCCCGACAGTCAGCGCGCCAAGCGCTACTGAGAGTCCGCGCCCGAGATAGACGGCTAGAGCGGCGCCGCTGAACGGCGCGTGGCGCGCCGCTGTGTGGATGGTCATGTTCGCGTTGCGATCCGGCGCCACGACGCCGATATCTGCGTGCGGATTGATGTACCTGATCTGCGGCAGGTCGCTCGTATCGAGCCAAGCAGTGAGCGCGGCTGCCAACATGTAGTAGAGCGGCGGCTGGCTGCCTTCTTGCCGCCAAGCAGTCTCGACGCCCGCGCGCTGCACAGGCAGCGCAAAGCCGTGCGTAGCGATGTACTGCACCATCGGATAGTGCCACAACTCATCGGACGCCTCGAAGAGCGGCGTCACGACGCCATAGAGCGCGGCGAAAAGCAAATAAGCGCTCAGGACGACGCGCGCTTTTCGGCTCATGGTTCAGCGCTCCTAGCGATCACTTCGAGGAAAAAGTCGGCAGTGCGCTGCGCAATGCGCGTCCAAGTGAATTGCTCAGCCAATTGCCGCGCGAAGTGGCTCAGACGCATGCGCAACTGCGGCGACTCGGCGAGCGTCCGAATTGCCTCGCCGAGCGCTTCAGGGTGCTCAGGCGGCACAAGATAGACCTGATCGCCGTGTCTCAGCTCGGGCAATGGCAGCGCAGGCGTGCTGGTGATGATCGGACAGCCGTGCGCCAAGCCCGCCATGAACGAGCCGCGCCTGAACGAGACGCCGTCAGTGTACGGTAATGCCAGCATGTCGCATGCCAGCAAGTGCGCGCTGACGGCGGCGCTCTCGATGAAACCTGTGCGGCGGACGCGCTCGCTGAGCTGCAGACGTGCGATCAGCTCGTCCACGCTCTCAGCATAGCGGGCATTGGTTGGGTCACTGCTGCCCGTGCGCCCGCCGATCAAGATCAGATAAGCGTTCACGCCTTGTCGCAGCGCGTGTGCGACGCCGCGCAGCAGGCAGGCTGCGCCTTTGCTGGCGTTCAGAAAGCCGAAATAGCCGATCAACACGCCGTCTTCAGGGATGCCGTGCGCGGCGCGCAGCGCGGCGCGGTCAAAGTCAGGCGGCGGCGCAGGCGCGATGTTTGAGCCAATTGGAATGCGGCGTATCGGCGCGACGCCGCGCTCCCGAGCCAACTGCTGCTCATCCTGCACATTGGTGACGATCACGCCTTTGGCGTCCCGCGCAAGGCTGAGCAGCGCTCGGTAGCGCAATCTGCCCGCCTTCGGAAACAAATACGGCACGAGCAGGTCGTGAAAGGTAGTGACCGTGGCGAAGGGGTTCAGGCACCTCGGCAGCAGATGCACCAGCGGCGCCACCTTGCCGAACGCAGCCGCTTCATACTGCAGATTGATCACTTCAAGACGATTCCGTCGCGCCCAGCGTCGCGCTTGTGTCAAGGCCGCCCAATTCCAATCGCGCACTTCAGCCGCCACGTGAACATTTGGCGCGCTGTTACGCGCCGCTCGCCGATGCGTCAAGATATGCACCTCATGCCCGAGCGCGGCTAAGGCTGCAGCCAACTCATGCGTGAACGCTCCGACGCCCCCTTCCATCGGCGGATATTCGCCTGTGATGAGGCCAATTCGCATTTCCCTCGCCCTCAGGCATCCTTCAGCAACGCAAGAATCACTTGCCAGTACGTGCGCACGCGCTCGCGGCGTAAAGCGCGCTTAGAGCCGAGCGCGCCCTTCAGGCTCTCCAGCAACAACTGATGTATGTGGCTTGCGATCAGGAAGCTGCGCAGCAGCGCCGCCGCTGCCGCGCCGTGAAATTTCCGAAAGTAGCGCACCTTGCTGCGCTGGAAATGCACGTGCTTGACGGCGCCGACTTGCTCTGTGCTTTTGCCGCCGTGATGCACGATATACGCGCCGCCGTGATAGACCACCTGCCAGCCGGCCGACTTGGCGCGCCTGCAGAAATCCACCTCTTCGCTGAACATCACATAGCCCTCGTCCAAGCCGCCGATCTGCTCGTACACTGCGCGCCGCAACATCAGCGCCGAGCCTTGCACCCAGTCCACCAGCGCGATATCTGTATCGGCGATATCGCGGACGTGAAAACGATCCAGCAGGCCGCGCGGCGCGTATGGCTCTAACCAAGTGCTTTCGAAGAACGCGGTCAGCAGAGTCGGGAAACGCCGCCGCGATGACTGGTGCGAGCCATCTGCGTTGAGCGTGTGCGCGCCCAAGATGCCGACCTGTTCGTGCTGCCGCATGTAGCTGACCATTTGTGCCAGTGCCGCGCCGCGCACTTCTGTATCAGGATTGAGCAGCAGAAAAAATTCGCCTTGCGCGACCGCCATGCCGATGTTATTGCCGCGCGTGAAGCCGACGTTCTCCGTTTGCGGCAGCGTGCGCACGTGCGGATACATCGTGCGCAGCAGCTCGACTGTGCCATCGCTGCTGGCCGAGTCCACCACGATGATCTCAGCGTTCACAGGCGCTAAACGTAGCGACTCGGCAATTGAGTCTAAGCAGCGCGCGAGGTAGCTGCGCACATTCCACGAGACGATAATGATTGATAGCTCCACGAGCGCGTGATTCTACCGCAAGGTGGTCTCGCCTCTACGATAAGGCTGTGGGAGATCAAGCGCGCAGCAGCCCGGCAAGCGCGGATGCCGCGCTGAGGCGCCTAAGGATCGCTAGGCGGCAGAGAGACGCCGCAACCGTAGAGCTTGCGCGACCGCCATGCCCTGCCAAAGGCGCGCCTGAGCTGCTTCGCTGTTGGATGACCGATCTGAGCCGAGGTTGAGCAACGGACGCACGACGCGCATCAGTTCTCTTGCGGAGAGCCGAGCGGGATGCGATCCGTGCCGCGATCCACTTCCCAAGGATAGACGACGTACGCATCGGTGATGGCGGCATAAAAGTCAGGCTCGGCGTGGCTGAACAATGAGCGGTATGGATTGAAATGCAAAACGCACGAGAATGGCTTGGCGCCAGCCGCCAGACACCGATTTTTGACGGCTGTGCTGGTGCGTCCGCTGCCCCAGACATCGTCCACGATCAAGGTGCGCCGCCCGACCAAAAGCTCGTCTTCCGGGAACTGCAGGAAGGTGGGCATGGCTGCCAGCTGAGCGCGCGTTTCGAGATTGGTCGGGAATTTGACTGCGGCGATCAGCGTGTAGCTGATATCGAGCGCTTCGCTGAGCAGGCCGCCGGGAATGATGCCGCCGCGTGTGATGATCAGCATCGCATCGAAGTGACCTGCGTTGCGAATCTGCGGCACGAGAATATCAATCAAGCGATCTACGTCTGCCCATGAGAGCAAGGCATGGCGCGGCGCAGCCATAGGCGAAAGCAACCCTTTTGTGCGGACGAGCTAAATCGCGCGGCGAATCCCAATGCTAGCTCGCTCATGCCGCGCCTGCAACTGCATCCGGTTGCAGAACCGCGCGATGTTGTTCTATGGAAAATACAAAGGCGAGGCAACTGCCTCGCCTTGTGGCCGAGCGTGCAAGTCTCAGCTCTGAGCAGTCGATGTCTTCGCACGGACTGTGATCTGTTTCGGTTTGGCAGCCTCGGCCTTCGGCAGCTTCAGCGTCAGCAGGCCGTTCTCGAAGTCCGCCTCGATCTTGTTGCTATCCACAGGCGTGTTGATGGTCAGGACGCGCTCAAACTTGCCGACCGCGCGCTCGCGCAGCAGATAGTTCCTAGTATCGTTGCTCGCCTTGTACTCGCCCCGAATGGTCAGCGTATCGCCCTCGAAGGTGATGTGAATATCCTCAGGCTTCAAGCCGGGCACATCCGCCACCAAGACGAGCGCTTCGTCGGTCATGTAAGCGTCAATGGGCAGCAGCATTGGGCGATTTTCCATGCGGAAGAAGCGCTCGCTGAAGATACGATCCATCTCGTCGCGGATCGAGAGCAGCTCGCGGACAGGATTCCAACGATTGATGCTGGTCATGGCTTGAGATCTCCTTTCAACGCGCCTTGCGTTTTCTGAATTCGCTTATGAGCGTATGCCATGCGCGTAAACACAACGTAAACGCTCTATAAATCCTGTGTCTGAAATTTTGGCGGCGCAGGCGCTTGCCTTTCAGCGCGCTTCTTGCGTATAATCGCCATGAGATCGCCTAGAACAATTGAGCGAGTGAGATGTCTGACGCGTTGCCGATTGATGAGAACTTGGATGATTGGTTTCCGCGCGATGCCGCGCCCGAATCGCCTGCGCCTGCCAACAAGCGTCTGGGCGTGGTCGTCGGCGGCTCGCTCAGCAAAGGGCTGGACGTCAAGCTGGATCGCCAGACTGACATCGAGTCGCTCGCTGTTGGACGCTATGTGGTGGTGCGTGGCAAGCGCAAGCGCTTCTTCTGCATGATCACGGATGTGATCCTCGATAGCACCAATCCATCGCTGCGCAGCGACCCGCCCGATCTGAGCGATCCGTTCCTGCGCGAGGTGTACGTCGGCACGGCTGCCTATGGCATGTTGCACGTCACGCCGATGCTCTCAATCGAGGGCGTCGCGGGCGAGCCAAAGCCCGTCAAGACCATTCCGAGCCACTTCATGCCGGTCGAGATCGCTGATGCACAGGACGTGAACGATGTCTTCGGCGCGGAAGACGCCACGCACTTCAACGTCGGCACGCCGCTTGAGCTGGAGGAGACACAGGTCAACCTCGACCTGAAGCGCCTTGTCGAGCGCTCGAGTGGCGTCTTCGGCAAGAGCGGCACGGGCAAGAGTTTCTTGACGCGCATCATCCTCTCAGGCGTGATCCAGCGCAACCTCGCAGTCAACCTGATCTTCGATATGCACAACGACTATGGCTGGGAGGCGACTGATGAGCGCGGCCCGAAGGTGAAAGGGCTGCGTCAGCTGTTCCCCGCCAAAGTCAGCATCTTCACGCTGGACGAGGAATCCTCGCGCCGTCGCAACGCCAAATACGATTACGTGGTCACGCTCGGATACAATGACATCGAGCCTGAAGACCTCGCCATGCTCAAGCTGACCATGGGGCTCTCCGACTCAATGTTGGATGCTGCTTACACGCTGCGCAAAAAGTGGGGCAAAAACTGGATCGTCGAGCTACTGGACGCCGATAGCGCCAAATTGGAGGAAGTGGTGCAGACGACGAACGCCAGTAGCGCTTCGCTGACGGCTTTGGCGCGCCGCTTGGAGCGTTTTGAGCGCTTCGAGTTCCTCAGGCGCGATGGCGCGCAAGGCGACAGCGTCCAGACCATCCTCAACTATCTGACCGAGCAGCGCAAGAGCGTGGTGCTGGAATTCGGGCGCTATGGCTCGGCGCTAGAGGCGTACATCCTCGTGGCGAACTATCTGACGCGGCGCATTCATGAAGAGTACGTCAAGCGCGTTGAGCGTTCGCTTGGCGATCCGAGCTTGGAGCCGCCGCAGCTGCTGATCACAATCGAAGAAGCGCACAAATTCCTCGATCCGCTCATCGCGCGGCAGACCATCTTCGGCACTATCGCGCGCGAGATGCGCAAGTACAACGTCACTTTGCTGGTCGTGGATCAGCGCCCGAGCGGCATTGATGAAGAGGTGATGAGTCAGATCGGCACGCGCATCACAGCCTTGCTGGATAACGAGCGCGACATCGCTGCCGTGCTGACCGGCATCAGCGGCGCGAGCGGCCTGCGCGAGGTGTTGGCGCGCCTTGACACCAAGCAACAGGCGCTGATCATGGGCCACGCCGTGCCGATGCCCGTTGTGGTCAGGACGCGCCCTTACGATGCGACGTTCTATCAGGAAGTGGCGGGCTACAGCGAGACTCCGGCGCCTGATAACGGCGCGGCGCGGCGCTTGGCGGGCTTGGGCAAGCGCAAGATTGAGTAGGCAAGCATGAGCGACCCTGAGCGGTTGCGTCGCTGGCGGCTTGTGCTGGGCGGCGACGCTTGCAACCAAAAAGAGATGGACTTAACCGACAAGACAGATCGCGCCATTGACGCGGCGCTCGCCGCGCTGTATGGCGAGCAGAGCGGTCAGGCGCGCAAAGGTGGCTTGGGCGCGTCCGCGCCTAGCGTAGCGCGGTGGCTGGGCGACATTCGGCGCTACTTCCCGACCTCTGTAGTGCGCGTGCTACAAAAAGACGCGCTAGAGCGCCTGAATCTGAAGCAGATGCTGCTCGAGCCTGAGCTGCTGCAGAGCATTGTGCCGGACGTCCATTTGGCGACGATACTCATCAGCCTGAAAGACGCGCTGCCGAGCGAGACGCGCGCTACAGCGCGCAGCGTGGTGGCACAGGTCGTGCGCGAGTTGCAAGCGCGCCTCTCGCTCGCGATGCAACAAGCGGTCAATGGCAGTTTGAGCCGCGCCGCGCGGACGCGCCGCCCGCGCCTCGCTGAGATGGACTGGACGCGCACCATTCGCGCCAACTTGCGCCACTATCAGCCTGAATACCGCACAATTGTGCCAGAGACGCGCATCGGCTACGCCAAGCGACGGCGCGCTTTGCAAGATGTGATTTTGTGCGTTGATCAGAGCGGCTCAATGGCGAGCAGCGTGGTCTACGCTGGCATCTTCGGCGCAGTGATGGCGTCGTTGCCGTCGCTCAGCACGCGCTTCGTCGCCTTCGATACAGCCGTGGTAGACCTAACCGAGATGCTCAGCGAGCCTGTTGACCTGCTCTTCGGCGTGCAGCTCGGCGGCGGCACGGATATCCATCGCGCCTTGCGCTACTGTCAGAGCGTGATCAGCCGCCCGCTGCAGACGACGCTCGTGCTGATCAGCGACCTGTACGAAGGGGGCAGCGCAGCGGGCATGATTCAATGCGCTGCCGAGCTGGTCGAGGCAGGGGTGCAGCTGATCGCGCTCCTAGCGCTCAGCGATGACGGCGCGCCGTCATACGATCATCGCATGGCGGCGCAGTTGGCTGCGCTCGGCGCTCCGTGTTTTGCCTGCACGCCTGACCAGTTCCCCGCGCTGATGGCGGCTGCGCTCAGCCGCGCCGATCTGAGCGCGTGGGCTGCGTCAGAGGGCATTGTGGTGGCGCGCGCCGAGGCCTGACTGCGCTAGTCGTCTTTTACGACGCGGATGTGCAGCTCAGCCAGCTGACGCGCATTGGCTTCGCTCGGCGCGCCTGCCATCAAGTCGGCTGCCTGCTGCGACTTCGGGAAAGCGATCACTTCGCGGATGTTCGGCTCGCCTGCCAAGAGCATGACGAGGCGATCGATGCCGGGCGCGATTCCGCCGTGCGGCGGCGCGCCGTACTCAAAGGCTTCCAGCATGTGACCGAAGCGCCGTTTGGCGTCTTCCACATCCAAGCCGATCAAGCCGAAGATTTTCTCTTGCAGCGCGCGGTCATGGATACGGATGCTGCCGCCAGCGACTTCGTAGCCGTTGCAGATCAAGTCATACTGCTGACCACGCACCTTGCCTGGGTCGCTATCCAAGAGCGGAATATCTTCGGGCGCCGGCGCTGTGAACAAGTGGTGCGACGGATCCCAACGCTGCTCGTCAGCGTTCCAATCGAAGAGCGGAAAGTCTACGATCCAACAGAAGGCGATGCGTTTTGGGTCGGCCAGACCGAGCCGCGCGGCGAATTCGCGGCGCACAGCGTCCAGCACAGCGCACACTGTGGCGTGCGTATCGCTTGAGATCAGGATCAGGTCCCCCTGTTGCGCGCTCATGCGCTCAATCAGCGCGCTCATTTGCTCAACGGTCAAAAACCTACCGATAGGCGATTTCACCTGCCCCGCTTCGCCCGCTTCGAGCGCTATGTAAGCAAGACCTTTGCCGCCCACGCTTCGGGCGAGATCGGATAGCTCGTCGAGCTGCTTGCGGCTGTAGTTGCCACAATTCGGAATGCGAATGGCGCGCGTTGGGTTGCCCGCGGCGGCGTTCTCCGCGAAGACTCTGAAGCCTGTCTGTGCAGCGAGATCGGTGATGTCCACGATCTCTAGTCCGTAGCGCAGGTCAGGCTTATCTGTGCCGTATCTGAGCAGCGCTTCTTGCAAGGTCAGGCGCGGAAACGGCTGAGTCACCAGCTGGCAGCCTGTCATCGGCGCGGCGACCTGCACAAGGTGAATCATCAGCCCTTCGATCAAGTTCAGCACGTCTTCGCGCTCGACGAAGCTCATCTCGAGGTCGAGCTGCGTGAACTCCGGCTGACGGTCGCCGCGCTGATCTTCATCGCGGAAGCAGCGCGCGATCTGGAAATAGCGCTCATAGCCGGCGACCATCAACAGCTGCTTGAGCTGTTGCGGCGATTGCGGCAGCGCGTAGAACTTGCCCGGGTGCAGGCGACTTGGCACAAGGTAATCGCGAGCGCCTTCAGGCGTAGTCTTGAACAAGATCGGCGTCTCGATCTCGACGAAGTCGCGCTCGTACAAGTAATCGCGGATCGCCTTGGTGATCTTGCTGCGCAAGATCAGGTTGCGCTGCATCCGCTGGCGGCGCAGATCGAGATAGCGATACTTGAGGCGAAGCGCCTCATCCAGCTTGCCGTCACTGCTCACGTCGAAAGGCGGCGTTTTGGCGGCGCTCAGAACGCGCAACAAGTGTACTTCTACTTCAATTGCGCCGCTCGGCAAGTTTGGATTAGCCATCCCTTCAGGGCGCGCGCGCACGATGCCCTCAATTTGCAGCACGTCCTCGCGCCCGACCTTCTCGGCGATGGCGTGTGCCTCAGGCGCGCTCTGGGCATCCACCACTGCTTGTGTGATTCCCCATCTATCGCGCAGGTCAATGAAGACCACGCCGCCCTGGGCGCGCACGCGATTCGCCCAGCCCGCCAGCTTGACGCGCTGCCCGACATGCTCAAGGCGCAACTCGCCGCAAGTGTGTGTTTTGAGCATATG
>JAGHYP010000316.1 GCA_017743585.1 Chloroflexota bacterium | reverse complement strand
CGCCTGAGATCGCCAAAGAGAGGTTGAAGGCGCGCTCGGCGGCAGGCGGCGGCTGATCCACCTCGGCGGGCGTCGCGGCTGCGCGCTGCGCGGAAGGCGAAACGAACAACAAGCGCGCCATGAGCGTATCGAGCGTCTTGAGCATAGCCGGATTTCGCTGAAGGGCTGACTTTGTGTCTATTTGCACAAGATCATCAAGATCATAGCACATGGCGCTGCAGACGGCATCAGAAAACTTGGAACAGCACGGTCAAGAACGGCGCGCACGCCAAGCCGCCCAAGAAGAGCGCCAGAGCGGCGTTCTGCTCAGCGATGCACTCGCGCTTGATCCATGCGTAAGCGCTCTCGCCTTGCTCAGGCTTCAGCAGACGATGCGCGATCACGAAGGCGACAGCAGTGAAAGCTGACGCCAATGCGATTCCGCCAACGATCCACAAGAAGGTCTCAAGCGGCGGCGCGTATTGCGGCAAGCCGTCGCTCGCCAGCTTGGCTGCCCACAGCGCGCTGATCAAGGAGATCACGAAATACAGCGCGCCGACGGCGGGATTTTGCGCGTCCTCAATCTCATGGCGGATGCGGCGCGGCGGCACGCCGAGTATCCACAGCGCGATCAGGCTCGCCACTTGCGCAATTCCTGTCGCCAAAGCTGCCCACAGCAGCGCTGAGGCGATTGAGTCTGCAGAGAAACCGGCGGGTGTCAGCTCAACAGGCGGCATACAGAAAACGCTCTCAGATGCTTGCCAAGATAGGCGGCTGCGCTAAAGCTAAGCGCGAGACACTGGTGACGATGATCGAACCCTCGGGTTGTGGGTAGACGTGCTGCGTCCGCCATGCGATATGCGCAGCGTCGCGCGCGACGCGCCACGCGATGTGCGTGAACGCCATCTGCTCAAAAATCGGCGGAAACAGCACCAGCAGGCCGTCTTCAGGGACGCTGGCGGGCGTGCGCTGCCTCTTGAACGCGATACGCAGCCTGTAGCCCGCGTCCGCTGTGCTGAAGGTGTGCTTGTGCAAGCGCTTGAAGGCGTGCTGATGCGCGTCCATCGGCGCGATCAGCTCGGCGCAGGCAAGCACTTCGTGCAAGGGGGGCGCATCGGCGTGCTGCGCGCTGATCCAATGGCTCTCGCCAATGATGCGAAAGGTGATCCGCCACGCGCCGATGCACAGGCTATGCTCGCGCAAGGCGCTCAGGCGTTCAGGCGCGGCGCCGTGCCAGATGAACAACCGCAAATCGCGCGGATTCTGATAGATCGCTTGCAAAGCTGACATGATCAGCGCACCTTTGGCACGTCGCGCAAGGCATAGAACGCAAGGCGCGGCCTGCCCTGTGCATCCAGCAAAGAAAAGCCTGCCTCTTCGCGGCTATTATCCACCAATTCTGGGATCAAGGCAAGGTTGAGGTTCCACAGGATCATCGGCGCCACGAACTCGTTGTACGGCGCGCTCTGCGCAAGGCGGAAGGCGCGCACGATGTAAGCAGCTTGCTGCTCTTGATTGATGAAGCCCTGCCAGCCGAAGCTCGGATCGGCCTTGGCGGGCGCCCCGTCGCTGCGCTGCAGGCCGTCATAGGTCGCCCAGCCGAATTCGGTCACCCACAGCCGCGCCGCGCCATGCCCGTTGCGCAGCATGATCTGGCGGTAGGCTTCTAGCGTCTCGCGAAAGTAGAAAGATGGATGCTCATACCAGCCGCTGACGCCGCTGGTCGCTTGGCAGCAGCGCGCCTCAGGCGGATTTGCCCAGCCGAAGCTGTGAACGCCAATGCCGATATCGCCATCAGCGCTGAGCGCCGCCAAGCCTGCGTCGTAGAGCTGCTGTAGCCACTCGCGGTCGCCTAGCGTGCTGCCGTCAGGCATGGTCACGGTCGGCGCCAGACCCGCTGTGATGACCGTGATGCGGTGCATGGGCTTCAGCGCCGAAGGTTGCGCGCGTTGCTCGCGCAGAATCGCCTGATATGCGGCGCTGAAATAGCGCATGTAGTCCGCGCTGCTGATCGGATTGCCGCGCCACTCGCGGATCAAGTTCGGCTCGTTCCAGATCTCGATAGCGTCGATGAACTCAGGCTTGGCGTCGCGCACGAAAGCGGCGATGAAATCGGCGAGGTGCTGCGGATCGGCAGGCGGGCCGTCCTCGATGCCGCGCACGGCAGGCGGTCGCGACCAATCAGGCGCCTTCGCGATGCTGATCAGAGTCTTGAAGCCGCGCAAGCTGGCGCGCTGCACATTCAGCACCATGCTGCGATAAAAATCGCTGAACTGCCCTTGCGCAGGCTCGCAGAGCTTCCACGCCACTTGAAACTTCACCCAGCCGACGCCTAGCTCGGCGGCGCGATCCAGCATGGCGGCGAACGTGGCGTCATCGAGGAAGGCGTGGATTTGCACGCCCATCAAATCGGCGCGCAAGATCGTGCCATCAGCTGTGGGCAATTGAGCGGGCGGGGGCAGCGTGCCGTTCGAAAAAGTCGGATTGGGAAAAGTTGGGCTGGGCAGCGGCGTGTAGGTCGGCGGCGGCGTGTAGTCTGGGTCTACCACAGCGCCGAAGGGCAGCGTGCCGCGCCACTCGGCCGGCGGCG
This sequence comes from Chloroflexota bacterium, assembly GCA_017743585.1. GTDB lineage: Bacteria > Chloroflexota > Anaerolineae > Aggregatilineales > UBA2796 > CP2-2F. Next base: position 29 of record JAGHYP010000316.1, on the reverse strand, counting down.
ACGGACTCGGAGTGCGAGTCGGGGGCTGC
>JAGHYP010000026.1 GCA_017743585.1 Chloroflexota bacterium | reverse complement strand
GGCGCCTGCCGCGCGAACACAGCGCTCACAGCGCATGGCGCAGGCCATGCGCGCGTGGCCTTTCGTCGGCATGGGGCTCGCGCACCAATTTTTGATAAGCTTCGCCGCTGTACTTGATAACCGAAGAGCGCTAGAGGCAACGAAAACGCCGCCAGAAACTGCTCGCCGAGGCTTAAGAAGTGCCGCCATCTGAGCTACAACGGCGGCACGCGCGAGCTACCACTGGAATTCGTAAATACCAGTGTATTGATCGATCACTTCGCGGCGGATTTTGAGCGTGTGCTTGTCAGGCACAAAGCGCTTGGCGACTGCCCACCAGATGCCATAGTGCAGGTCTTGTGGGAAGGGCAGATGCATATACACCCGATAGTGCCGCTCGCCCACTTTCTCGGCGCGGATTGTGCCGGGATCGCCATTTCGGTAGGCGGCACGGTTCAGGGTGTCCGCCAGCTCAAGCACCTGCTCGAACGACGTGATCTCAGGCGGGAATTGGTAGACCTCGCCCGCTTTCATGCCGATGGCGACCATGTTGAACATGCCGCCTGTGTCGTTAACGACATCTGTGAAAAAGTCTAGCACACGCTGCAGCGGATACCACTTGTCGAGCTCGATCTCTTCAAAACCGTGTTTGCGCAGAAGCGGCAAGAGCGTTTCGCGCTCGATTGAATAGAGCATGCCTTGCAACATCGCGCCGATGATCTCTGTGTTGGGATCGAAAGCCACGTAACGGACAGGTGCTGAAGGCTCAGTTTTCGTGTCCATACAATAAACACTCCCTTGAGCAACAGGAACTTTTCACACGCAACCTCAATGTACAGTGCAGCTTGCCCGCGCGGTTTTAACAAACACATAACAATTGCCGGGCGCGCAGCGCGCAAATGACGCCCAATCTGCGCGAAATCTTGTGGTATATTTTATATATAATCGCAGCAGGTGAGAGATAAGGTGAAGCTATGGACGAGCGCCTACTCGAGCAAACCGCTGAATACTTCATTGACCTTGAGGAGCGCTACGGCGCGCACAACTATCATCCGATTGACGTGGTCATTCATGAGGCACGAGGCGTCTGGGTGACCGACGTAGAAGGCAAGCGTTACCTCGATTGCCTGAGCGCCTACTCAGCCCTCAATCAAGGTCACGCGCATCCTAGAATCCTCCAGGCAATGATCGAGCAGGCGCATCGCGTGACGCTGACGGCGCGCGCTTTCCGCAACGATCAGCTCGGCCCGTTTTACAAGGCGCTGTGCGACCTGACGGGCTATCAGCGCGCGCTGCCCATGAACAGCGGCGCCGAGGCGGTTGAGACAGCTATCAAGCTAGCGCGCAAGTGGGGCTACAAAGTCAAGGGCGTGCCGGATGGCGCGCAAGAGATCATCGTCTGCGAGGGCAACTTTCACGGGCGCACCACCACGATCATCAGCTTCAGCAGCGAGCCGCAATACAAAGAAGGCTTCGGCCCGCTGACGCCCGGCTTCATCAGCGTGCCGTATGGCGATGCCGAGGCGCTTGAGGCAGCCATCACGCCGAACACGGTCGCCTTCTTGGTCGAGCCGATTCAAGGCGAGAACGGCGTGATTGTGCCGCCTGAGGGCTACCTGCGGCGCGCCGCTGAGATTTGCAAGCGTCACAACGTGCTACTCATCAACGACGAGATTCAGACAGGGCTTGGGCGCAGCGGCAGGCTCTTCGCGCAGGATTACGAAGGCGTGCGCGGCGATATCCTAGTCTTGGGCAAGGCGCTCTCAGGCGGCTTCTATCCCGTCTCAGCTGTTTTGGCGGATGATCCAATCATGAGCGTCTTCCAGCCGGGCGATCACGGCAGCACCTTCGGCGGCAATCCTCTGGCGGCAGCTGTGGCGCGCGCCGCGCTCGCCGTGATCGTGGAAGAAAACTTGCCTGAGAACGCGGCGCGCATGGGCGCCTATTTCAAAGCGCAACTGGAAGCGATCAACAGTCCTCTGGTCAAAGAGGTGCGCGGACGCGGCTTGCTGATCGGCGTGGAGATGAGGCCTGAGGCAGGCGGCGCGCGCCGCTTTGTTGAGGCGCTGCGCGAGCGCGGCGTGCTATCGAAGGAGACGCGCGTTCACACGATCCGCTTTGCGCCGCCGCTGATCATTCAGCGCGAAGAGATTGACTGGGCGTTAGAGCGCATCCGTCCTGTGCTGCTCGGTCAGTTCTAGGCTGCGCCTCCGCAGAGGTCGGTCGCGAGCTGATCTCTTGTTTCGTGAAGCGCACTTCACTCGGGTGCGCTACAACGCGCATCTGCAGCGAGCTGCTATTTCTATATCTAATTCCATGCCGCCTCATTCCCGCTTTTGCGTCAGGGGCGCGGCGAGACATGGCGCGCCCTGACCACCGCTGAAGACAACCTGCGCACATTGGCGCTGATGCTGCTCATGATCGCCCGAGCGGCTGTCTCTCGCGCGAAACTAGCCGTCGCGCCATGCGCGGCTGCCTTCTGCGCCCCCTGCGAGTATAATTGAGCGCAGGACATTTCCGACGCACTCAGGAGCATGCGCAATGCAGTACAGAAGGTTAGGCAATGCGGGCGTGAAGGTCAGCGCGCTCAGCTTAGGCGGCTGGCTCAACTACGGTGAGGGCAAGGTCGCCGAAGATGAAGCGCGGCGCATAGTGGAATTCGCTTACGAACACGGCGTGAACTACTTCGATCTCGCCGATGTGTATGGGCATGGCAAGGCGGAGGAGCAGATGGGCGCTGTGCTGAAGCAGTTTCCGCGCCACACGCTCGTGATCGCCACGAAGGTCTTCTGGGCGATGAGCGACGACGTGAACGATCGCGGCTTATCGCGCAAGCACATCTTTGAGAGCATCGATAAGTCGCTCAAGCGGCTCGGCACAGACTACGTAGATATCTACTTCTGCCATCGTCCCGATCCTGAGACGCCGATGCTCGAGACCATTCGCGCCATGAACGACCTGATCCGCATGGGCAAAGTGCTGTACTGGGGAACTTCGGTCTGGACGGGCGCGCAGTTGCGCGAGGCGTATGCGCTGTGCGAGCGCTACGGGTTGTATCCGCCGCAGGTTGAGCAGCCTCAATACTCGATGCTCTATCGAGAACACTTCGAGACCGACGTTCTGCCGACGGCTACGCAGCTTGGCATGGGCTTGGTGCTGTGGTCGCCGCTGGCGTTCGGCATGTTGACGGGCAAATACGATGACGGCGTGCCGCCTGACTCGCGCTTTGCGCGCGAAGATTGGGCAAGAGAGCGCATGATGACCGAGGAAAACATCCAGCGCGTGCGCAACCTAAAGAAGATCGCCGATGAGCTAGGCGTGACGCGCTCGCAGCTGGCATTGGCGTGGACGTTGCGCCATCCCGGCGTCTCTAGCGCGATCATGGGCGCTACTAAGGTCAGCCAGCTGCAAGAAAATCTGAAAGCGATCGAGCTGACGCTCAGCAATGACGTGCTGAACGCGATTGAGCAAGCGCTTGGCAACCGTCCGCTGCACGTGCAACCGAGACCGAAAGCCAACTGAGCGCTTCAGAGTATAGCCGACCAAGCGAACGCTCTACAAAAGTCCGCAGGAGTGTTTTCTGATCCAAATAGCTTGGGCAGGTCAAGGCGGCCTGCCCAGCAAGCGGTGTCAGTATTCGCGTTCAACGGCGGCGTCGGCTAGGCGCAGCAGCTCGTCACGCGCAGCGGACGGCGGCAAGCAATCCAACTGCCGCTTGGCAATCGCAGCCAACTGCCGCGCTTGCTGCCAGCCTTCTTCGATATAACTGCCTTCCAGCAGCTTGCGCTTGAGGGCTTTGGCTGGATCTTCAGCTGGCTCTTCTGCCACAACCACTGCGCTGTGCGCGCCGTTGCCCACCACAGCCACTGCAAATCCCTTGCCTTGCGCGACGTCAATGCCTGCCGTCTTGCCTAGCTTCTGGCTATCGGCGATCAGATCGAGGATGTCGTCCACGATCTGGAAAGCCAGACCGAGATTGAAGCCGTACTGGTAGAGCGCCTCGACTTGTTGCGGCGTGCCGTTGCCCAGCTTAGCGCCTAGCTTCGCCGCGCCCGCGAACAGCGCCGCTGTCTTCTTGGCGATGATGCACGCATACGTCTCGCGGTTTAGCTTGCCTTCCTTTGCGGCAGCCGCCTGCAAGGTCTCGCCTTCCACCAGCTCAGAGGTCATCTGAGCAAAGATGACGTTCAGGTCGCCATAAGGCGCCATCAGCGTGTAGACCTTCGTGAAGAGAAAGTCGCCCGTCAGTAGCGCAAAAGTGCGTCCCCAGATGGCGTTGATCGTCTGCCGGCCGCGCCGCACAAGCCCGTGATCGTTGATGTCATCGTGGACGAGCGTCGCCGTGTGGACCAGCTCGACAGCTGCCGCCACAGGCAACACCACGTCTAGCTGATCGCCGCCCACCGCTTCGTAGGCGAGCAGCGTCACGCGTGGACGCATTCGCTTGCCGCCGGCGGTTAAAATATGGCGACTGGCTTCGCGCAGCACGTCAACTTCGCTCTCAACAATTTCGATCATCAGCCGCTCAACGGCTTGCAGCGCCTTTGCGTGATCCATTTTGCGACCTCTCTTCTCGCAGGGCTACCCACTAAACACTTCCCCGCAACTGCGCGCATCTGCTCAAGCGCAGTAAGCGCCTACGCCCACCACCACTTCCAGTCCGCCAGCCTACTTGTAACTTTCAGAACTTTCTAAAAAGATTATACAACCTTTAGCAGCGGGCGTCAATCGATCTGACGCTCGTTCAGGCGAATTAAACAGAAGCTTATCTTGGAAATCTGAAGCATTCACCTGCCTTCGGGCGCGCGGCGCTGCGGCACCTCGTCTCGTTGTCGCCTGAGGCGCCTTGCTGCGCTTTGGGCATCAGGTAGATGACCATGCGCGCAGAGTTGCTGCCTTTGAGCAGAGCGCGAGGCAAGGCCGATCAGAGCCGATCAGGATCACGGCGAGCGGATTCGCGTCGCGTGTGCGCGCAAATTGAGCATCCACGCGCTGCGCGCCTCTGGAATCGCATTCTGAAGCGCGCGCAACGCGCTTAGAGCGCTCAAAAACGTTTTTGAGAGAGGCGGGCTGGCTACAAGCGAAGGACGATCTGAGCTGTAGGCTGTTGCACGGCGCGGAAGAGGATTATCGCTTATCGTGCTACGTGCCAATTTGCCGTCGGTCAGTGACCTGCTGCGCCGCATTGACCGCCTGCTCATCCTGTGCTACACTTAAGGCGCTCGGAGGGATGGCAGAGTGGTTGATTGCGGCGCTCTTGAAAAGCGTTGTGTCGCTAAGCGGCACCGGGGGTTCGAATCCCTCTCCCTCCGCTCGGCGAGCGCGCCACCGCGCCGAGTAGCGCCCTGAGATAGATCGAGCGGCAAGCGGCACGGCCGCCTTCTCACGATAGCGGCTGCTCAGCGCGCCATGCCGCGATCACTTGCTGAGTGCTGCGAAAGGCGATCTCTGGCACCTCTTGGCGCGTGAACCAGCGCGCTTGCGCCGCGTCATCGCCTGCGTACAATGTGCCGCCGACCACACACGCCTCATAGATAATCACAATCACACCTTCGTAGATCACATCAATCAAGCGCGTCACTCGCACTGATAGACCCGTCTCCTGCAGCACTTCTCGCTCAGCCGCGACTTTCGGGTCTTCGCCGCGATCCACATAGCCTGCCGGCAGCGCCCACTTGCCGCGCTCAGGCTCATTGGCGCGCAACACCAGCAGCACCTGCTCAGCTTGCCGAACGAAAACTGCCACCGCTACCTTCGGATCGTCGAAATGCACATGGCCGCAGGCGGGGCAAACAGGACGTATCTTGCCGAAGCGCTCTTGGTATGTCATGCGCGTGCCGCAGCGCACACAGTAGTGTTGCTCGCTCATAGACGCGCCCTGAACGTGCCGATGAAGAATAAGACGCCGCTGATGATCAAGAGTAGCGCGCCCAGCAAGATCAGCAAGCGCGCCACGGGCGGGAGCGCTGCCTCGGGCATATCCGGCATCTCGCTCGCTGCTGCAGAGGCATCCCCAGGCGCCGTCTCGGTCGCCATCAGCATGGCGGCTTCCATCGCCACTTCAGGCGTTGCCCTGAACGGCTCAAGCGCATCGGCGGCCAACGGCGCGACCGTAGCCATGAGTGGCGCAACCGCTAGCACTGGGGTGGTCGGCGTCGGCGCGAACATCCGCGCGGTCATGGCTGGCGTGCTGATGTCAGTTGCTTGCAGCGCAATGCTATCGCTCGGCGCGCTTGGCGCGCTGGCTAACAGGATGCCAAGCGCGAGCAAAAGCGCAGCGGCGGCGGCGCCCAGCGCGCCGGTCAGCCGCAGAATATCCAAGCGCGACCACCATGCGCGGCGCGCATAGCGCGCAGGATCGAGTCTGAAGTCGCGCGGCGGCTTCAGGGCGGGCGTGGCGCGCAGCAAAGCGCACATGGCGCGCAGCTCGTCCAGCTGATCCCGCAGTTCAGACGAGGCAGCGAGGCGCGCTTCTAGCGCTTGGCGCTGGCGCGCCGTGAGCGCGTTGTCTAGGTAAGCTGAGAGCAGCTCGAATTCTTCAGACGGCGGCGGCATCACGGCGTTTCATCTTCCTGCTCCAAAAGATGGTAAGCGCTAGGAAAAAGTTCCCGTACTGCGCGCAGACAGTCGCGCAGCTTTTGGCGCGCGCGGCTCAGGCGCGACTTGACCGTGCCAAGCGAGAGGTTCAGCGCGAGCGCGATCTCGTCGTACGAGTAGCCTTGCACATCGCTCAGGATCGCAACTGTGCGGAAGCTGAGCGGCAGTTGGTTCAGACAATCCTGAATTGCCTCGCTGAGCGCGCGCCGCATCGCCAATTGCTCAGGACTCTCGTCCGAGTCGCTGACCAGCGCAGGCTGAGCGTTGCCCTCAGCGCGCTCTGCTGAGAGCTCCTCTAACGAGAGCGGCGCGCGCCGGCGGCGACGCAGCGCATCGTAGCAAGCGTTGGTCACGATGCGCGCCAGCCAAGCGCGGAAGTTGCTGCCGCGAAATTGGGGCAGGCGCTGAAAAGCGGCGATGAAAGCATCTTGCGTGGCGTCCGCGGCTAAATCGGCGTCGTCTAGCAGACGGAAGGCGAGGTTGTACATGGCGCTCTGGTAGCGCAGCACCAAATCGTTGAAGGCCTGCACCTCGCCGCGCCGCGCCCTCGCAACCAAAGTGAGATCGTCGCTTTGCGCTTGAGGATCGCTCATCGCTCATCGGTCGCCAAGCTGACGCGCGGCTCGCACTGCGCGCAGCAGGCGCCGCGAATGCGCTCGGATCGACGCCCGCAGCAGGCCGCACGATGAGCGGCCAATGCCTCCCAGCTGACTCCTGAATGCGGGCGGCGCGCCGCAGCCGCAGCGCGCCCGAGCAAGCTGCTCATAAGCGCCTCAGAATGGCGTTGGTCATCTCGGTTGTGCTGGCAGTGCCGCCTAGGTCGCGCGTCAGCACTCCGTCGCGCAGCACAGCCTGCACGGCGCTTTCCACGCGGCGCGCTGCCTCAGCCGCGCCTAGGTGATCCAGCAGCATGGCCGCGCTCAAGATCGCGCCAATTGGATTGGCGATGCCCTGCCCGGCGATATCGGGCGCTGAGCCATGCACAGGCTCAAAATAGGCGACCTTGCCCGCCCCGATGTTCGCTGACGACGCCACGCCCAAGCCGCCGACCAAGCCCGCCGCCTCATCCGAGAGAATATCGCCGAACAAGTTCTCGGTCACGATCACGTCGAAGCGGCTCGGATCGCGCACCAGCCACATCGCGCAAGCATCCACCAGCATCTCGTTGACCCTCACCTGCGGGAATTCAGCCGCGACGCGCAAACACACTTCGCGGAACAGCCCGTCGCCTTCCTTGATCACGTTCGCCTTGTGGACAATGGTCACTGTGCGGCGCTCGCGCCGCGCCGCGAGCCGGAATGCCACGCGAGCAATGCGCTCAGTGGCTGCTGCTGTGATCACGCGCTCTGTGATCGCCGTCTGCCCGTCCGCCGTGCGCCGCTCGCGTCCGCTGTAAAGACCTTCCGTGTTCTCGCGCACGATTAGCAAGTCCACATCTTGCCGCGTGCCTTCAATCGGCAGCGAGCGCGTCGGGCGCAGATTGGCGTATAGGTCGAATAGCTTGCGCAAGGTCAGCACAGGGCTGCGATAGCCGTCTACCTTGCCCATCGGCGATTGCGTCGCGCCGAAGAGCGTGGCGTCGGCAGCGCGAATGGCGTTCAAGGTCGCCTCGGGCAGCGCGTCGCCGCACTTGACGAAGCATTCCCAGCCGCCATCTGCCTCGATGAAGGCAAGCGGCAAGCCGAGCGCGCTCAGGACGCGCGCCGCCGCCGGTATCACTTCTTTGCCAATGCCGTCGCCGCTGATCAGGCAGATCGTCAGCGTCATTCAGCGCGCTCCGCCGCTAGTTTGGCGCGCAGCATTGGGATCAGGCCGCCCGCTTCCAAGATCGCTTTGAGCGACGGCGAGAGCGGCGGAAAGGAGAACACGCCCGCTGCGCAGCGAATTTCGTGCGCATCCGTATCCACGCTGATCGTCTCGCCATCTTGAATTGCCTCAACCGCCGGCGGCGAGACAATCGGCAGCAGGCCGCAGTTCACTGCATTGCGGAAGTAGATACGCGCGATGGATTTGGCGATCAGCACGCGCACGCCCGCCTGCACCAAGCACGTGACCGCCTGCTCGCGCGATGAGCCGCAGCCCCAGTTTGCGCCGCCGACGATGATATCGCCCGCGCGGACGTTCGCCGCAAAGCTCGGATCGAGGTCTTCCAGCGCATGGCGCGCCATGTGCGCTGGATCAGTGACCGTGTAGGTGTATTTGCCCGGAAAGATCACATCTGTGTTGACGTTATCGCCATATTTCCAAACGCGCCCAGTGTAGATCATCGTTCTCCCCAGCGCTCAACGCCGCGATGATTGAATGGCGAGCGGCCGCGGCAGCACCTCGAAGAGCACAGGTGCGAACCTCACACCGTTCCACTCGAAAACATTCCGCTCAACGCCGCTTGGGCAGCAATTCGGCTCGTGAGGCAGGTAGTTGGCTTGGAGGAGCGTCATCCGCCGCCCGCTGATCTGCATGAAGCCTTTGTAGAAATCGCCCAGCGTCTGCGCTTCTACCAGACCAGTGGCAGGATTGAAGCGCAGGACATTACTTCGCATCACGCCGCCTGTGCCTTCTAGCCGCACATTCCAGATCAGCGATGGGAACGGATCGCCGGTCAGGTTATGCAAGCTGAGCCGATCTGTGCGCGCAAATGCCTCAGTGTACCGCGTGAAGATTGGCGTCCAGATGCCGCCGCGCAGGGCAAACGTGCGCAGCGAGTCGCGCGGCATAGCGCCTTCGCGGCGCGCCAAAACAACCACAATTGGCGAGACGCCGCTATCGAGCTTGGTGCTGGCAAGGCATTCCACGCGCTCGCCAGGGTCTAGCAGGCGCGGCAAGACGCTCACAATGCTATCCCAGCCGGTCATGCCGAATTCTCTCAGATTGAAGTTGTCGCAGACCTGATAGCCGTACACGCGCAACGGCCTGGTCACTCGCAGCTCGCGGCCAGTATCGGCGAGCCAGCCTTCAGCGCCGCCAGGCAGCACGCGCACCTTCCACCATGTGTAAAGGTCAGCCACCACAGGCGCGTCTATCACTCTGACCTGCGTGCCGACGGACAGCGTGGCAACGACGGGGCTGAAGCGTCTGGGCGCGCTGCGCAAGTTGATCGGATTGGCGACCACTGTGGCGACGGCGCTGCGATCCATGAGCGGCGTGATGGCGGTTGGATCGGCGAAGTCGATCACGCCGTCCCCGGGGCTGATCCAGCCAAAGAAGCGGTCGAGCTGGACGAAGAACCACTGTCTGCCTTCGGCTTCTGTGCGACCGGCGCGCCAGATGAAGCGCTCATTATTGCCGATTGTGTACAGCACAGGGCTGCTCAAGCTAGGGCGTTCGTACAAGACAACTGGCCCGCCGAGGACCTGCAACACCATCTCCGCGCCTGTTTGCGCTGCGACAAGGTGTGGCGAGAGACACAACGCAAGGCTCACAAACAAAAGACTTAATACTTTAACGCGATACATGAACAATCTCTCCTGCCCGACGCACAAAATGCTCGCACGCTCATTGTAGCGCGAACGCGCAGCAAATCGCGCCGAAAATTTTCTGAAAAAGCTGTAAATTGACTGCGCAAGCGCGGTCTATTTGCGCGCGTGCTGAAAATCGCGCCATGCCGCGCCGTAAAAAGCGAGATAATCGCGCACACGCGCACGCCAATAAGCCGCCTCGTGCCGACCTTCGGGATAGACTACGTATTGATGCGCTATGCCGCGCTCGCTCAAGCGCCTGCTGAGCAGCGCGATGTTCGGCGCGGCGTAGTCATCGCGCCCGTGATCGAGCCAGATGAGAGCGTGTCTAGACCGGGTGCGTGCTGCGCCAACACGAGCGGGTTCGCCGCAGGCGCATGACTCAAGCTGAAAAAAGCGCTGTGTCCGCCGACCGCGCTGAAGACGCCCGGATATAGAAACGCCAGATGAAACGCCCAGAAGCCGCCGCGCGAGATGCCGCCGACGGCGCGCGTGGCGCGCTGTCCATTGGCGCGGAAAGTCGGCTCAACGATCGGCAGCAGCTCTTTGAGCAAGACATTGGCAAAGCTGCGCGCGCCGAAATAATTCAAGTTGGCGAGCTCGCCGCCGAAAGGTAGGACGACCAACATCGGCGGCAAGGTGCCATCGCGAATGCCTGCATCGAGCGCTTCGGCAAGCCCGAGCTTGAGCCAGTAGTCCGTGCCCGTCGCATCCGAGCCGTGCAGCAGGTACAGAATCGGATAGCGCCAGTCGGCGCGCTCAGGCGCGGCAAAGCAAGGCGGGGTGTAGAGCGCATAGCGCATGCGCTGACCTGCCAGCTGGCTGTGGAAGGCGTATTCGGTCACCTCGCCGTGCGGCTCCGCGCAAGCGACGCCTCTCGCCTGCGCAGGCAACGCCGCACTCAAGGCGCACAAGAGCAGGATCGTCACCATTCGAAGTATCCGATGCATGAGGAACTGCTCTCCGCAGGGTTTTGCAGCGCGTCAGCATGCTGCTGAGGCGCTTGATCGCCTATGTCAATTATCGCCTATGTCAATTTTGTGCAACTGCGCGCCTTGCGCGCATCGCGCTCTGCCGCTCTAGGAACTTTTGCGCTCGCCCTCACGTCTCATACATTCAGACAAGCTCCGAAAAGAGGTGCTTTGATGTGTATGTGGCCGCGCAAACTATCTCTTGCCGTCTTCGCGTTGCTGCTGGCAGGCTTGCTCGTCCTGCCGGGCTTGATGACGACGCGCGCGCAGCTCAGCGCAGGCGTCTTTTTGCAAACGCATCGCGTCTCAGTCAACATCCGCGATCAGCTGGCAGTCACGACTGTGCAGCAAATCTTCGTGAATAGCTCGAGCGCGCCCGCTGAAGGCGTCTATCTGTTCCCATTGCCTGAGGATGCCGCTGTCAGCGACCTTGTGTTGTATCTTGACGGGCAACCGATCAAAGGTCAATTGTTGGATGCTGACCAAGCGCGCCAAATCTACGAGCGCATCGTGCGGCAGCGCCGCGATCCTGCTCTGTTGCAGTACATCGGCAGGCGCGCCGTGCAGCTGAACATCTTCCCGATTCCGCCGCGCGGCGACCGCAAGGTCGAGATCACGTATAGTCACCTGCTGCGCGCTGAGAACGGCACACTGCGCTATACCTATCCGCTCAAGACCGATTACGTGAGTGCCTCGCCTGTCCGCGAGGTCTCTGTGACGCTGACAGCGGAATCCAGCGTGCCAATCGGCACATTGTACAGTCCAAATGCGCAGGTCATGCTCACGCGCCTTGACGAGCGTCGCTTCCGCGCCAGCTTAGAGCTGAGCGACTTCCGCGCGCGCGAGGATTTCAGCGTCTTCTACAGCTACCGCGATGCAGAGATCGCCGCCACACTGCTCACTTACCGCGCCAGCGCGCTTGAAGACGGCTTCTTCATGTTGGCGCTGACGCCGCCGTTGCGTGTCGAGACTGGGCGCAGCATCCCGAAAGACGTGCTGATCGTGCTGGATCAGAGCGGCAGCATGGCAGGCGAGAAGTGGCGGCAAGCGCAAGCGGCGGCGCGCTACGTGCTTGGCGCGCTCATGCCGCAAGATCGCTTCAATGTGATCGCCTTTAGCAGCGGCTATCGCATTTACGGACGCACTTTGCAGCCTGCCAGCGAAGCGCAGCGCGCCGCCGCTTGGATCGATAGTCTGGAAGCAATTGGTGCGACGGATATCAACGCGGCGCTGCAAGCGGCGCTCTCGCAAGTTGAGCCTGAGCGCAACACCATCATCTTGTTCCTGACCGACGGCTTGCCGACGGAAGGCGTCACCAACCCCGACGAGATCATCGCCAATTTCAGCGCGGCGGCTGCGCAGCGCAACGTGCGCCTATTTGCCTTCGGCGTCGGCTACGATGTGGATACCGTGCTGCTGGATACGCTCTCAAGCGCGCACGGCGGCGCCAGCGTCTATGTGCAGCCGAATGAGAATATCGAGGCTGCTGTGAGCGCGCTCTACAACAAAATCAGCGCGCCGATCCTCGCCAAGCCGACGTTAGAGCTAGATGGCGCCGTGATCCTCGAAGATACCTACCCAAGCCTGCCGTTGCCCGACCTGTTCGCAGGCACACAGCTGATCGTGACAGGGCGCTATCGCGGCGCAGGCACGGTCTCGCTGACCTTGCGCGGCACGGTAGAGGGCGCGCCGCGCCGCTTCACATATAGCGGACTGCGCTTTCCAGAGAACGCAGGCGGCGAGGCGTTTGTGGCGCGCCTATGGGCGACGCGCAAGATAGGCGCGTTGCTGAACACGATTCGGCTGCGGGGCGAGAACAAAGAGCTGGTGGAGAGCGTGCGTCTGCTCAGCGTGCGCTACGGCATCATCACGCCGTACACTTCCTTCCTGATCCAAGAAGATGACCGCGTTCGCGAGCCGTCGCCCGGCGTGACCGTTGTGCCGCCGCCTATTGTGCCGCTCCAGCCGCCTACAGGCGGGGTGGGTGGCATCGATCGCGCTCAGCGCAGCGGCGCGCCTGCTGTGGCAACTGCCTCGGCGCTCTCGCAGATGGGCGCGGCGGAAGCCATCCTGCCTGCGCCAACGGCTGCGGCGCGATCAGGCATGCCAGGCCGCGAGCTGATCGCAACCGTGCGCGACCGCACTTTCATCTGGCGCAATGGAGTGTGGGTCGATACGCGCTACACCTCAGCCGAGCTGCCGCGCCGCACTGTGCCATTCCTGAGCGACGAGTACTTCGCGCTATTGACGCAATATCCTGAGCTGCGCGACTACTTCGCGCTCGGCATTCGAGTCTTGGTCGTGCTGGACGGCATCGCCTACGAGGTGATCGATTCAGCCAACTGAGCTGATGGCGGCTCGTTGCGTTGCGCCGCCGTAATGCAGTGAGCCGCCACAAAAATCTCACAACGCGCGCCCAAGCGCGTAAAATATATAATACATTGACGAGTGCAACGTCGCTGATAACGATTGTATAATTGACTATGTCAAGATGTTTCCGAATGGGAGAACGCCATGCAAAACACCTTGCGCAGCACACTTTTCGCAGGTCTCCTGCTCGCCCTAATCGGCAGCTTGCTGCTGTTTGCCATGCCGAACGCGGCTCAATCGCAGGTAGGAACTGCCACGCCGACCGGTTTGCGCGCCCCAGCGCTCGCTTTGGGGGCAGGCGCCACACCTACGCGCCCGCGCTCCGCGCTCGCCTCGCCTACGCCAAACATCCCTGAGCCATTGCTGACCTTGACCGCCCTCAACGCTATGATCTCGGGCACTCTTGAGAGCCGCCCGACCGCCACGCCCGGCATCTCTGAGATCGCCCTGAACGGCAAGCCGCACTTCATACGCTTCGCTGCCGCATGGTGCCAGCCATGCCGTCAGATGCGCCCTGCTGTTCAGGCAGTGAGGAGTAAGTACGGCGGGCGAGTCAATTTCTGGGAGGTGGATGTGGATAACAGCGCCTCGAAGCGCTTGGTGCAGCGCTACAACGTGCAATTCATCCCGCATATCGTCTTGCTCGACTCGCGTGGCAGGACGTTCCGCACCCTAGAAGGCTTGCAGACGCAACAAGAGCTCGATCGCGCGATCCGAGCCTTGCTGGCGAACGAGTAATGCTCACGCGGCGCCAATTTTTGCAGTGCAGCGCCTTCGCCGCGCTGCTCAGCGTCGCGCACGGCCAAGCGGGCATGACCTCGCTCGCGGCGCTGGCGCATGGCACGACCTTCGGCGTGCCGCCTGAGACCGAGCTGCTCGCTCGTCTGTTCGAAGCGACTGATGTGCGCGCCGCACCTCAGGCGACTGCCAGATCAGTCAAGCAGCTGCCTGCCAATCACATACAACCGATCCTCGCCGTCAGCGATGACGGCTGGTGGTATCGCATTGCCGAGGGCTACTTGCCGCGCGAAGCCGTGCAGCCGATTCCGCCCTATGTGCGTCCGCCCAAACCGACCGCGCTGCACACAGGCTATTACGAAGTGATCGCGCCCAGCGCGACGCTGCGCGCCGCCTGCACGCCTCACGCCGCTATCCATGGCGCGTATCCTTTCGGCACGGTCGTCTATGTGCGCGACTGGCTGACGGACGATCGCGGAGAAGTTTGGTATGCGTTCACTCCAACCGCTGAGGGCGATGGCACGCTCAGCTGGACAAGCGCGCTGAGCTTGCAGCGCTGGTTGCCACGCCCTTCGCCGCTCCGCCAGCCAGCTATTCGGTTAGATTGCGCCCAACAGACGCTCAGCTTGTACGAAGGCGAGCAGTTTCTTGGCAAGACGGCTATTCATGCGCCCTTGCTGCCGCAAGATCAAGCCGTGCTGCAGCCTTGCGCGCCAAGCGCGTACACTGCCGATCTGCTCCCGCCTCGTCCATGGCATATGTTGCTGCATCGGCGGCGCGGCGCGCCCATGCCGCTCTATGGCGCTAACTGGCACAACCGCTTCGGCAAGCCTAACGCGCAACGCGCGATTGAGCTGCCCGTGTTGGCTGCCCGACAGCTCTATCAGCTGCTCAGCGGCGCAGCCGTCTCCGAGATTCCTGTAGCAATCGCTTAGGCGACCTGCGCGCGCAGCAGAGACCAGACTTTGCCGAAGAGCGCGCCATACTGCGGGTCGCTGCGCAGCGCAACTGCCTCTCTGGGGCGCGGCAATGGCACGTGCTCATCGCTCAAAATGCGCCCCGGCCGCGCTGACATCACCAACAGCCGATCCGCCAGTGTCAACGCTTCATCAATGCTGTGCGTGACGAATAAGACCGTGCTACCGCTCGCCTGCCACAGCTCCAGCAAGGTGTCTTGCAAGATCAGGCGCGTCTGTGCATCCAGCGCGCCGAATGGCTCGTCCATCAGCAATATCTCAGGGTTGTAGGCAAAGGCGCGCGCCAAGCCAACGCGCTGCTGCATCCCGCCTGAGAGTTGATGCGGATACGCCTCGGCGAAGCGCTCCAGCTTCACGCGCGCAATCCACTCGCGCGCGATCGCGATCTGCTGCGCGTACGGCAGACCGCGCGTGCGCAAGCCATAGCTGACGTTCTCCAGGACGGTCAGCCATGGGAAGACCGCCGCGCCCTGAAAGACCATTGCTGTGGCAGGGCGGCGCTCGTCGCCGCGCCTCACGTGCAGCTTGCCGCTGGTGATCGGCTGTAAGCCTGCAATAGCGCGCAAGAGGCTCGTCTTGCCGCAACCGCTCGGCCCGACCAAACACACGAACTCGCCCTCTGCCACACTGAAGGTCACATCTTGCACGGCAGTCACTTCGCCAACTCCGCCGCGATCGGCGTAGCGAATGGTGACTTGTTCAGCCACAATTTTGCTCATCGTGTAGCGCTCCGCTCAGCCGAGCATGAAGCGCACGCCATAGTGCCGACTGCTGTAGTCATACATCAGGAGTCATACATCAGGTCGGCGTGCGCTTTCGGATCGGGAAAGCACGATAGGCGTTTTCGATCTGCGAGAGCTAGATCATGATTCTGCGAGGGCTGAGTCATGAACGTGATGCCGCCAAAGTTGATCCTGCCGTAGAGCGAGCAGCGCTCAAAGCGCCAGCTCTCAACCAACTCGGCGCGCTCTGCAGGACTCAGTAGCTCCGAGTCACCCTAGGCGTCGTCCCAAGCTTAGTTGGCGTAGGAGTGATCGTTGGCGGCATTACGCGCGGGCGCGCGCCCAACACAGCCCTGATCTCCAGCTCTCGGTCACCGCGTTTGACGACGAACAGCACGCTCTGGCCGGGCGTGCGGCTCATGACGTAACGGCGCAGCGCAGCCACATTGCGGCGCGGCACGCCATCGGCGGCTACAATCACATCGCCGACTTGGAAGCC
>JAGHYP010000315.1 GCA_017743585.1 Chloroflexota bacterium | reverse complement strand
GCGCGATTTGATTGGGCGGATTAGGCGTCGGCTGTAGAGCCGTGGCGGTCGGCCCGCTCGGCGTTGGAGTCGGCAAGAACGGATTGGGCAAGGTCGCCTCGGCGCTCGGCGCCAATTCCAGCGGCGTCGCGGTTACGTAGATGATCGGCGCTGTGCTTCGCACGCAGGCAAGCGCCGTCATGCTGAGCAGGAGCGATGCCCAAACTGAGAGAGGCCACAGCCTGTGCATGATCTCACACGCGGATCGGGCTGGCGCCCGGCACGGGCAGGCTCGCCAACAGGTTCTGGATGATGGCGCGAGAGGTGACCTCGCGCAGGCGCGCTGCAGGACTAACAATGATGCGATGCGCCAAAGTCGCTTCAGCAAGCGCCTTCACATCGTCGGGGATGGCGTAATCGCGTCCAGCGATGGCGGCGCGCGCTTGTGCTGCCCGATAGAGCGCCAAAGCGCCGCGCGGACTAGCGCCTAGATAGATATCAGGATGATGGCGCGTGGCGGTCACGATCTCGACAATGTAGCGCTTCACTTCCTCGCCGACTGCCACATTGCGCACGAGCTTCTGCGCATTCAGCAGCTCCTCCACGCTCAAGACTTGTCCGATGGTGGTGAGCGGATGGCGCAACTGCTGTGCGTCGAGCATCGCCATCTCTTCTTGCGGCGTGGGATAGCCTAGCCGCAAGCGCAGGAGAAAACGGTCGAGCTGCGCTTCAGGCAAAGGGAACGTGCCTTCGTATTCGATTGGATTTTGCGTGGCAAGCACCATGAACGGCGGCTCAACTTGATAGGTGACGCCGTCTACCGTCACTTGGCGCTCTTCCATTGCTTCCAGCAGGGCAGCTTGCGTCTTCGGCGTGGCGCGATTGATCTCATCCGCCAGCACCACCTGCGCGAAGATCGGGCCGGCGCGAAACTCGAAGTCGCGCGTCTGCTGATTGAAGACCGAGACGCCTGTCACGTCTGAAGGCAGCATATCGGGCGTGAACTGAATGCGGCTGAAGCTGCAGCCAAGCGACCGCGCCAGCGCCTTCGCTAGCATCGTCTTGCCCACGCCCGGCACATCTTCCAGCAGCACGTGACCTTGGCACAATAAGCCGATCACGGCCAGGCGAATCTCATTGCGCTTGCCGATGATGACGCGGCTCACATTTTCGATCAGGCGCTCGGCAACTATCTGAACGGCTCTCATGCGTTCTCACTAGGATCGCGCGTCGGCAGATGGAACACGGGCAATTATAGCGCGCCGCACGCCGAACGATAAGTGAGCAGGCTCTCAAAAACACGCCCAATAGGCTGCGCGGCAGGCTAGGTGCGCGATTCAAGCATCTCGCCCAGCTCTTCCGAAGTCTCAATCAGCTTCTGCTGCATCGCAAGGGCAGGATCAGGCGCTGGCGGCGGCTCAGGTCGCGACTTAGGCTGCGCCTCAGGCTCAACAGTCAGCCGATTCACGGCTCAGCGCATCAGACAGACAGCGAACAAGGCGATGAACGGGGCAATCAGGTTGTCCCCAGCTGCGCGCGCTGAGCGGGCGAGCGCGAGGCAAGCCGTGTATGCCACCGCAAGCGCTCGCGCGGTGCGCTATCGTAGAGCCAGCGCTCGGTAAGCCGCCATGACCAATAACCGCCTTTGAAGCCCGGCTTGTTCATGCGCGCCTCTTCGCCGAGGCCCAGCACGTCCTGCATCGGCACGATGAAGGTATCTGCCACTGAGTTCATGCCCAAACGGATCAAGTCCCAGTGCGGCTCGCGCACTTCATGCCCGATGTAATCGCGCAGGTGACGGCGCATCCCCTCAGTCGCCTCGCCGCTCTGCCACCAACCGAGCGTGGTATTGTTATCGTGCGTGCCTGTGTAGACCACACAATTGTGCGTGTACATATGCGGCAAGAAGGCGTTCACGCTGTATGGGTCGTCGCCGAAGGCGAATTGCAGCACCTTCATGCCGGGCAGGTCGAAGCGATCGCGCAGGGCGATGACTTCAGGCGTGATGATGCCCAAGTCTTCGGCGATGATCGGCAGCTTGCCCAGCGCCGCCTCAAACGCCTCGAAGAGCTTGGCGCCAGGGCCCTTCACCCAGCGTCCGTTTCGAGCGGTTTTCTCGCCAAACGGAATCTCCCAGTACGCCTCGAAGCCCCTGAAGTGATCGATGCGGACGCGATCCACCATCTCCAGCGTTGTGCGCAGGCGTGCAATCCACCATGCATAGCCTTCCTCTTCCATCGCCTGCCAATTGTAGTGCGGATTGCCCCACAGCTGCCCCTCTTCGGGATTGAAGAAATCTGGCGGCACGCCCGCCACCACTTTCGGCAAGCCGCTGTTTGGATCGAGCTGGAACAAATGCGGATTCGCCCAGACATCGGCGCTATCGTGCGAGACGAAGATCGGAATATCGCCGATCAGCTGGATGCCTTTGCTGTTAGCGTAGGCCTTGAGCGCCGCCCATTGCGTGTAAAACAGCCATTGGCGGAACATGTGGCTCTCGACCTGATCGCGGTACTGTTTGCGCAGCAGAGCGCGCTGCGCAGGACTCGGTTGCGCGGCCTCGCGCGACCATTTCGTCCACTCTGCGCCGCCGTGCTGCGCCTTGAGCGTGGCAAACAGCGCGAAATCGTAGAGC
>JAGHYP010000314.1 GCA_017743585.1 Chloroflexota bacterium | reverse complement strand
AGATGTGTATAAGAGACAGTGGCAGAGGGGCGCGGCGTCGGATTCACGGCGGCGATCACGCTCTGGTGCATGTAGGCGCGGTGCGGAATCGGATCATCTGGGCGCAAATTCACTTCATACCATTCCGGCGCGTCCTCGGCGCGGCCGTAGACGCAGATTCGGTTGCCTCGATAGGGCATGGCGAGCGTCTCGCAGCGCTCAGAGGGGCATTCGCGGACGCGCGCGCGCATGACGGTCACATAGAACTCAAGACAGGGGCGCGCGGTCGGGCGCACGCCGAAGATCAAGTTCATGGGCGGCACTTCGAAGGTGCGCGTCGGGCGCAAGGTGACGGTCGCGGCGGCAGTGGCAGTGGCTGGCGCGGTGATATCGCCGGCCGTGCTGAGAAAAGCGAGCGCGCCGCGCCACAGAAAGTAGCCGCCGAAGACGATCAGCGCTGCGATGATCGCCGCTTGCCACGCTGAGCCGTCTCGCTCCCGACGCATCCTTTCTGTTCTCCGTCAGACCTTCCCTTCTTGAATACGCGCCGCCAGCTGCGCCAAGCTGACTGTGTACGGCGGGCGCAACACGCCGTATTCTGTGATGATGCCGCTAATGTAGTGATGCGGCGTCACGTCAAAAGCGGGATTGGCAGCGCACGCGCCATCTGGCGCAATGCGCACGCCGTTGATCATCGTCACTTCGTCGGCGCTGCGCTCTTCGATCTCGATCAGATCGCCATGCGCAAGCGACATGTCCACGGTTGACCAAGGCGCCGCCACGTAAAATGGCACGTTGTGCTCGCGCGCCACGATCGCAAGGTTGTACGTGCCGATCTTATTGGCGACGTCGCCGTTCGCTGCGATCCGATCCGCGCCGACCAAGCACAAATCCACGCGGCGGCGGCGCATGAAATATCCTGACGCGCCATCGGCGATGATGGTATGCGGAATGCCGAGCTGTAGTAATTCCCAGCTGGTCAGCTTGGCGCCCTGCAAGCGCGGGCGAGTCTCGTCCACCAGCACGTGCAGACGCTTGCCTTGCATGTGCGCTGAGCGGATCACGCCGAGCGCCGTCCCCCAGAAGACGGTTGCGAGGCTGCCTGTGTTGCAATGATGGATGATGGTTGCCACCTCAGGCACAAGTGCCGCGCCATGCGCGCCGATCTGTTTGTTGATGCGCACGTCATCGTCAGCCATGCGTTGCGCGTGCGCCAATAAACCTTGCTTCAGCGCCGTCACGTCTTGATGCTCAGAGCGCTCGGCATAGCGCAGCATCTGAGCCACTGCCCATGAGAGATTGGCCGCCGTCGGACGCGCCTTGCGCAGCACCTCAGCCGCTGCCATGAGATCGGCGTAGAGCGCCTGCCGATCTGTGGCGGCGCTGTGCAGAGCCGCCTGCGCCATGCCGAAGGCAGCGGCGATGCCAATCGCAGGCGCGCCGCGCACTACCATGCTCTGAATCGCCTCTGCTACTTCAAAATGCGTGCTGCAGCGCGCGATCTCGAACGTCTCAGGCAGTTTGCGCTGATCGATCAGGCAAACCTGACCGTCTTCCCAGAACACTGTGCGCGTTTCAGTGATGATCATGTCGCGCTTTTCTCGCTACTCCGACTCGACATTGCGCCGGGCTATACTCAGCCCGTCATGGCGAGAGATTATAGCGCGTTTGTGAGACGAGCATTGCCGCGCTTGGCGCTCTTGAGCCTGATATTGCTCACCTTGCGCGCGCCGCAGCCGCTTGCGCTACGCGATGCCCTGCAACGCGGCGCAGCCGCTTTTCAAAACGGCGATCTGGGCATCGCGCTGGATGCTTATCAGCAAGCGCTCACGTTTCTGCCTGCGGATGCCTTTGTGCTGCGCCAATTGCATGCGATTGCGCTCGCCGCGCGGCGCTACGACCTTGCGCGCGTCTATCTGACGCGACTGACCGAGCGTCACGGCTACTCAAGTGACTTACATCGCGCGTGGGCGGAGCTTTTCGCCGCGCAAGGCGATGCATACACCGCTGATGCACATCGCGAGGCTGCGCTGCGCAACGCGCCTGAGGATGTGCCGCTCTTGCGAGCGCTCGCCGAGTCAGCGCTGAGGCGGCGCGCGTGGCAGCGCGCTCAGGCGTACCTCGAGCGCGCCCATGCGCTCGCCCCTGAGTCGCCTGAGGTGCGCTACGCGCTCGCCTTGCTGCTCTTGCCTGAGCAACCTGAGCGCGCCGCGACCTTGCTCGCCGATCTGCCCGACTTTGCCCATAGCGCGGCGTTACGCGCGCTGATCGCCGACCACGCGCAAGCGCCGCGCGCGTTGTTCGCCTTTCGCTGCGGCTTGGCGCTGATCGAAGCGCGGCAGTGGCGTCACGCTGAGCGCGCTCTGCAGCTCGCCAATGCGCAAGGCATCGATCTGCCTGCGGCGCGCGCTTTCTTAGGCTTGGCACAGAGCATGAACGGTCGCGATGGCACGCCGCTGGTCGAGCAAGCCGTTCAGATGGCGCCAGACGATCCGCTTGTGCAATACGCGGCAGGCTTACATTGGCGGCTGCGCGGCGATCTCGGTCAGGCGCTTGCCGCGCTGCGCCTTGCCTACGCGCTGGATTCTCGCAACGCGGCATTGGCGGCTGAGATCGGGCAGACGTATCGTCAAAGCGGC
>JAGHYP010000313.1 GCA_017743585.1 Chloroflexota bacterium | reverse complement strand
GGGCTGAGTCGCCGTTTGGCGAGATCGGCTGCTCGCCTGCTGCCTGTGGCAGGCTGAGCTGCGCCCCGCTGCCGCGCCCATTCGCCACTCTGCGCGACCGCGCAGGCGACGCCTCCACGACGGCGACGCTCACCACTTGATCGCCAGCCTCTACGCGCAGGGCGCGCACGCCTTGCGCCGCGCGCCCTGAGAGCCGAATCGAATCGGCGCGCGTGCGCAGCGTCATGCCGTTGCGCGTGATGAACGTGACCTCATCGTTCGGGCGCAGCGCATTGGCGGCGACAATCGGGCCAAAGCGCTCAATCGCCTTCGCCCCAATGGTGCGCACGCCTGTGCCAAAGCGCCGCTTGAGCGGATACTCGGCAAGCGAGACACGCTTGCTATAGCCGCGTGCCGTCACGATTAGAAGCTCGGTCACTTCATCGTTGATCACGTCCACGCCCGCCAAATAGTCGCCCTCTTGCAGGCGAATGGCGCGCACGCCGACTGCAGCCCTGCCCATCGGACGCACCTCTCGTTCCTCAAAGAGCAAAGCGCGTCCGTGCGCCGTGACCAACATCAGGCGGTCATTGCCCGAAGTGCGCCGCAC
The DNA here is from genome assembly GCA_017743585.1 of Chloroflexota bacterium. Taxonomy (GTDB): domain Bacteria; phylum Chloroflexota; class Anaerolineae; order Aggregatilineales; family UBA2796; genus CP2-2F. Next base: position 2,063 of record JAGHYP010000313.1, on the reverse strand, counting down.
CCATTGCAGGCGATCATCTTCTTCAAGCGGCATGGCAATCAAGCCATTAGCGCGCATCGAGGCGAACTCCGAGATATTGACGCGCTTGATCCTGCCGTTGCGCGTGCATAGCACGAAGAAACCGCCCTCGAAGTCGTCCACGCAAGCGACGGCAGTGACGCGCTCGCCCTCGCCGAGCGCCAACAAGTTGGTCAGTAGCGTGCCCCTGCCGACGCGATCCGCTTCAGGTATCTGGTAGGCGCGCTGCGCATAGACTTTGCCGTAATTTGTGAAGAAGAGCAAGTGCGCCAGCGAATTGGCGCTGACCAAGTGCTCGACGTTATCTTCATCGCGCGTGGTGATGCCTGTCATGCCGCGTCCGCCGCGCGCCTGAGCGCGATAGAGCGCAGCGGGCGAGCGCTTGACATAGCCGCGCTGCGTGATCGCGATCAGCACCTCTTCGTCGCGGACTAAGTCCGCTTCGTCGAAATCAGGGCTGGTGGTCATGTCAAGGTGCGTGCGGCGCGCATCGCCGAATCTCTCCGCCACTTCGTTCAAGTCGCTCTTGATGAGCGCCAGAATCTTGGCAGGATGCGCCAGCAAGTCTTCGAGGTAAGCGAGGCGCTCCCGCACCTGATCGTATTCCTCAGCGATCTTGCGATGCTCGAGGGCGGCCAGGCGGCGCAGTTGCAGCTCTAGGATCGCGCGCGCCTGCGCTTCGCTGAGCGCAAAGCGGGCGATCAACGCCTCGCGCGCCGCTTCGACATCCTGCGCCTCGCGAATGGTCTCGATGATCTCATCAATCGCGTTGAGCGCCTTGAGGTAGCCTTCGAGGATATGTGCGCGCGCGAGCATTTTATCCCGCTCAAACTCAGAGCGGCGGCGGATGACCTCGCGGCGATGCTCGATGTAAATTTGCAGGGCGCGCTTCAAGCTGATCGTGCGCGGCTCGCCCTCAACAAGCGCCAAGAGCTGCACTCCCATGGTCGTCTGCAGCTGTGTGAATTTATACAGCTGATTGAGCGCCTTGAGCGGCTGCGCGTTGCGCTTCAGCTCGATGACGATCCGCATGCCCTGCCGATCCGACTCATCGCGCAGGTCGCTGATGAAATCGAACCGACCTTCTTTCACCAATTGCGCGATGCGCTCAACGATGACAGCCTTGCTGACTTGATAGGGTATCTCGCTGACGATGATAGCCTGCTTGCCGCCTTTGAGTTCTTCGATCTTACACGTGGCGCGCACAGTCAGCTTGCCGCGCCCAGTGGCGTAGATTTCGCGCAGCGTCTCGCCGCCGATGATGGTGGCACCTGTTGGAAAATCAGGTCCTTTGATGAACTGCATTAGATCGTCAACGCTCACGTTATCCAGATCGTCATAGCGGTCGATCAGGTAGGCGACGGCAGCCGCCACCTCGCGCAAGTTGTGCGGCGGAATGTTGGTCGCCATGCCGACCGCGATGCCGCTAGAGCCGTTCACCAGCAGATTGGGCAAACGCGCAGGCAGCACAGTTGGCTCTTGCAGGCTGCCGTCGAAGTTATCTGTCCAATCCACTGTGTTCATCTCAAGATCGAGCAGCATCTCTTCGGCAATGTGCGCTAGGCGCGCTTCGGTGTAGCGCATGGCGGCAGGCGAGTCGCCATCAATGCTGCCGAAGTTGCCTTGCCCATCCACCAGCGGATAGCGCATGGAAAAATCTTGCGCGAGGCGCGCCATTGCGTCGTAAATTGCGCTATCGCCGTGCGGATGATATTTGCCAAGCACTTCGCCGACGATACGCGCGCTCTTCTTGTAGGGCGCATTTGGGCGCAAGCCCATGTCGTGCATCACGTACAGGATGCGGCGATGCACAGGCTTCAAACCGTCGCGCGCATCGGGCAGGGCGCGCGCCACAATCACGCTCATCGCGTAATCAAGGTAGCTATCGCGCATCTCCGCCTCGATGGCGACGGGGCGGACATTACCAATGTTCATAGTCGCTAACTTTCCACTCACGGCGGCAGGTCTTGCCGTTCCAAGATGCCGCCTTGATTGAGTAAGACTTTATAGGGGCGCGGCGCGTCTGTCAAGCAGGGCGTCTCGCT
>JAGHYP010000312.1 GCA_017743585.1 Chloroflexota bacterium | reverse complement strand
CCGTGAAAGGCAGCCAGGCCGTTGCCTGGCACTGCAGAGCCGTTGAAGTTCAGCTTGATCGCCCTCGGACGCGCGCCGTTGTGCCGCGGCACCTCGCGCCCGCCGATGCTGCGCCCGTTCTCAAAGCCGTAGCGCCGCACCAACGCGCCCACCAAGTGCGTGCCAACAGCCCGATCGCTGCTCGTCGCTTCCGTATCTTCGTAGGTGATCACGTCCTCGCCTTGATCGAGCGCCTCTAGCACCATCTCGCTGATGACCTGCGTGAGATGGTTGCGCGGGCGACGCAAGGCGCGCCCCACTGTGCGCTGGCTGCTCGGGCGCTCAGCGCGCGGCGCCACTTGCAAGAGCGGCGTCATATCCAAGCGCTCGCACAGGCGCACCTGCTGCAACAGATCGGCGCGCCCGACCAAGTCTTGCAGGCGCGTGTAGCCGAGGCGCGCTGTGATCTCTTGCGCTTCTTGTGCGATAGCCGTGAAGAGCCGCACCAGCTGCTCGACGGCCTCTTCGAAGACCTGCGGCTCGAAGGCTTTCAAGCCATGCGCGATCGCCTGCTCGCGCGTCTCGATCTGCGTGGCAATCCCGACGTGACAAGTATCGGTCTGGCACTTGCGGCAGATGGTGCAGCCGATGGCGACCATCGCCATTGTGCCGAAGCCGACGCGATTCGCGCCCAGCAAGACCATCTTGACTACGTCCGTGCCGCTCTTCATGCCGCCATCGCACCAGATCTCGACTCGGTCGCGCAGCCCCGCCTTCGAGAGCGCCGCGTGCGCTTCCACCACGCCGATCTCAGCGGGCAAGCCGACGTATTTGAGCGAATGCTGGCGCGCCGCGCCTGTGCCGCCGTCGTAGCCCGTGATGTTGATGATATCGGCGTTCGCTTTCGCCACTCCGACTGCGATCACGCCGATGCCCGGCACCACGGGCAGCTTGACCGCCACCTTGGCGCGCGGATTGCTTGTCTTGAGCTCCTCGATGAACTGCGCTAGGTCTTCAATCGAGTAGATATCGTGATTGTTGGACGGCGAGATCAGGTCTACGCCGATGCTGGCGTTGCGGGCCGCCGCCACTTTGGCGCTCACCTTCTTGCCCGGCAGATGGCCGCCCTCGCCCGGCTTGGCGCCCTGCCCGATCTTGATCTCGAGCAGGTAGGACGAGTTGATCAGCTCGGCGTTCACGCCAAAGCGTCCGCTGGCAATTTGCTGCCCGCGATGATACGGATACTTGCCGAGCATGTCCTTGATCTCGCCGCCTTCGCCGTTCAGGCTGTACATATCCAAGCGGAAAGCCGCCTCGGCGTAAGCGCGGAAAGCGATCTCGCTCTGCGAGCCGAAGGACATCGAGGCGATCACGAAGGGCAGCGAATGCCGCCCCACGCTCAAGTCGACGTCCTCAGGGTTGACTCGGCTGTTCGGATCGAACTTGAAATCGAGCGTGTGGCGCAATGCCACGGGCGTGGTGCGCTCGATCTCGCGCAGGCGTTCCATCAGCCCTATGTAATCCGCCTCGCCTTGCGCCACCTGTTGCGCCATTTTGTAGATATGCGGATAGATGCGCGTCTCTTTGGGCAGCCGCGCGCCTTTGTTATTGATGTAGCTCTGGCGAACCTGCGCCTCTTCGTAGATCATCTGCCAAGTCAGGCCGCGCTCGGCGCTGCCGCAATAGTTCACGCAGCCCATCACTTCCGCCACAGGCTCGGAGAGACCGATGCTGCCGAACGTCTTGCCGTAGCCGCGCAGCTCATGCACGCCCATCGTGCTAGTGATCTTTTGCAAGCCTTTTTCAAGCGCGCTCAGCAGCCTGACCACGCGCTCGGCGCGCTCTTCAGGGCGGCCGCTGCGCCCGACCGCTGTCTCGAAGAGCAGGTACGGATTGACGGCATCGGCGCCGAGCGCCACTGCGAAGATCAGGTCGTGCAAGTTGCGGATGCCCGCTGCGCGCAACACGATGCCGCATTTGCGCCGCAAGTTCTGACCGCGCGCGTCGTGGTTCAAGCGCAGCGCGCGATCCACGACTGCTAGCGCCAAGTGATGGTCAAGCCACAGGCAGCCGTCGCGGAAAGCGTGCCGATCGTCCAGCGCGATCAGGCGCGTGCCGCTCAGCGCCGCCTGCACCGCCTGCTCGGCCAAGCGCTCCAGCGCGCTTTCGACCGTCTCGTTCGGCTGGATGCACACCTCTAGGGTCAGCGCGCGCGCGCCGAAGGCGGCCAGCACATCCTCGTACATCATTGTGCCGCAGCGCTGCGCCGCCTCAGCATAGTCGCCGAAGTCCAGCAAGGGCTCGCCCGCGTGCTGTCCGCCTGCCAAGACGGGCAAGCGCAGCGCGATCGGCGTCACTTCGTCAGCCGGATCGTTCTCGTGCAGGGCAGGGCGCGGGCCGACAATCGCCTCAGTGCTGAAGTGTTCGGTCTCGCGCTCGCGATCAATGGCGGGATTGGTCACCACGGCGACCGCTTCTTTGAAATACTCCGAGATATTGCGCACGCCGTCGTTTGAGAGCGCCGCTAGGGGCCCGTCGTAGCCGAGCGAGCCGATTGGATCGGCGCCCGTATCCGCCATCTCGACGGCGATGTCGCGATCAGAGCGATACCAGCCTGTCGCGGCGCGCCTGAGTGGGAGGCGCCGCCGCCGCCCGGAGACAGCCTGAACCTTGAAG
>JAGHYP010000025.1 GCA_017743585.1 Chloroflexota bacterium | reverse complement strand
GTATCGTGCGCCAACTGCGGGTTGACCTCAAGGCTGACGTAGCCATCTACGCCGTTGGTCTGCTCGTAGATCGGCTGCAGCACGTCGGCGGCGGCGCGAATATCTTCAATCGCTAACGCCTCGTAAATTTCCTGAACCGATTTGCCCGCTTGCACAAGGCGCCGTAGCGAGGCGTCGTAATCGTCGCTGCCGGCGATGGCGCGCTCGAAGATGGTCGGGTTGCTGGTCACTCCGAGCACGCCTGCCTCGACCAGCTTGCGCAACTCGCCCGACTCAATCAGCGAGCGGCGGATGTCATCGTACCAGACAGATTGCCCAAGCGCCGCTAACGCCTGCGCTCTTGTGGTCGTCATGCTCCCAGTCGCTCCGTTCTCTCAGCGCCCTGCATCCAGATGGCAGCGCATGGATGCTCTCAGCTGTGCAAATGCCGAGGTAGATTGTATTTCAAGGCAATCTCAGGTTTCAAATAGAAAAATTGTGCTACAATCTGTTGCAATATATCCATGCTCAGCCGATAGCGTCCAGCGCAGAGCAGGAGATCGTGCCTAGCTCATCTGCGTCTATCAAGCTGCCTTGTGCAGCAGGAGGTGTGTCAATGAGAAGCAACAACAATCAAGCGGCAGTTAACCTGACCACTGTTCTAGTGTTGGCAATCGCTGCCAATGTTGTGCTTGCTCTCTTGCAAGCAGTGAATCTTTGGCGCATTTCCATGATCTCATTCAATCAGACAACTCAAGCAACAACGGAAATGGTCAGGCAGGCAGAGCAAGTAAAGGACGAGAAGTGCGATGAACTATGCCTGCTGAGCAAAGAGATCAGCGAACATTGTCCTGAGGTATCTCCGATAGACTTTACAGACAAGCGACTTCTTGCCAACCTCGGTCAAGAAGCGGTTCTCAAGGCGGTCGGCAGAGATCCTGCGGCGCGCGCAAAGTTTGCTAAGATGGCTTGCGAAGCTATAAAAACGATACAAGCAACTTAGGTAATATCACAGAAAGCATCAAATAAAGTGACTATCAAGATGAGTAAAAGCCGACGATAAAACTGCGAGCAAGAGCTGCGCCTGTGCCGCATCGCACGGTTTGAATTCGCTCTTGATGGGCGCTTTTGCCGCAACGGCTCGCGCGAGCCGTTGCGTGGAGCGCCGCCAGAGATGATCGAGCTCTTTGGCGCGCGCTGAGAGGGCGCTGATGGACGCTCGGCGCGCCGGCGCGATTTAGCCAGCAAAGTGTGGCAGAAAGAACTGCATAGTCAGCAGTAGGAGGTCAAAATGAATAAGCGCGGTTTTTCAGTTCTCTTGGCAAGCGTCATCCTTCTTGGAATGGTGATGCTATTTGGAGCGCTCTCAACGGAAATCCCAGCGGCTCAAGCGAGCGGGCGCCGCCGCACCCCGACGCCATCGGGGACCAGTTGCGGCTTCATCTGCGAAGCGAAAGCTAACATCCGCGCCACTTGCGGCGCCGCCCTACAAAGGGATGCGATCAGCAGACGTTGGATAGAAACAGACGCCTTTGTAGAAGATGCTCTTTATAGAGCTCTTTCGAATGCGTCTAATTTAGATCTAACACCATTTGGTCAGGGTATGTTAATTTGCGGCTCTATCCTTTCTGTTGCCAAAGAAGAGAAAAAGCCTTGGGTCAACAGTGTTTTGGGACGTTTGCCGCAAAATTGCGACTACAAGTGTCAAGTGAAATTCTACGCCAACAAGTTTTGCGGCAGCCTCCTTAAATCTGTCCCTAATAATGACCTAGTACTACAGGCAGCCTTGAGTAATCGTGGTACAAGTTCGCTCTCTACTGCATTCATAATGTGTGCTGTGGCGCACGACACATTGCTGAAAGATAACTGCGGCTGGCTGTGCGAGGTGGATAAAGAGGTGCGTCGCGTGTGCAAGAGTTTCTTCGCCAGCAACCGAGCGGCGCGGATCGCCTACGAGACTTGGCTGGACGACATCGAAAACCGCGTCACTGTTCTGTTATTGGATATGCCGATAAAGGAGACTGCTCTCTTGATCTGTAACACACTTCAAGAATAGAGCCTGCACAGCGGCTTCAGGGTCACGTTGAGCAGGCGAGGTCAGACCGAGCGCGGCGCCGCGCCCACACTGGTCGCTCAGGGCGCAGGAGGCGGCGCTCGGCGGCTGAGCGCCGCGATATCATTTCCGCCTCTGGCGCTCCTGCGCTAGAATGGCGGGCGGAGGAAAATCGCGATGCTCAAGCGCTTGTTCAGCCGTGAGAACCTGCTGGCGCTGGCGTTGTGCCTGCTGCTGATCTTGCTGGTGATCGTGACAGCGGACACAGCGCCGCAATGGATTTATCAAGGGTTCTGAAGCTTGACGCTCGCGCATATCTTGCTCTTCGCGCTCGGCGCGTTCGTGGTGCGCGCGCTGCCCGCCGCTTGGCGCGCTTGGGCGCTCTTGCTGGGCAGTCTGTTGGCGATTTATGCGCTGCAGCCCCCCTTGCCACTGCCGTTCATGAGCTATGCCTTGCCGACCTTGACCCTGGTCCTCGCCGTGATCGGCTGGTGGTTGACTCGTCCGCCTGAGGCGGGGGCGCTCAGCCGCGAGGATGGCATCGCGCTCGGTCTAACATTCGCGGTCGGCATGTTGGGAAGCTTAGAAGGCGCGCTGCGCTCGGCGCCTGCTGTATTCGAGACGCTGCTCGCCGTTCTGAGCGTCGGCACGATTTTGGTGATAGCGCAGCCGCTGGTGAGCAGCGCGGCGCAGCGGGCGGCCGCCATACCGTACTTCCTTGCAGCGATCATCGCGCTCTTCGTCATTCTGAAGAGCGAGCCGCTGGCGAGCGCGCTGGCGGCGTGGCTGCGCGCACAAGCTGAGCGCCCGATCACACTGGCAGGCGCGCTCGATCTGAGCTGGCTTGGCTTCTCGTACGTCGCCTTTCGGCTGATCCACACGCTGCGCGATAGGCAGAGCGGCAAGCTGCCCTCGCTCTCGCTGCGCGAGTACTTGACCTACCTGATATTCTTCCCTGCCTACACAGCCGGCCCAATCGATCGCGCGGAGCGCTTTGTGAAAGATTATCGCGCGCAGCTGCCGCTGGACGCGCGGCGCGCCACAGAAGGCTTGGGACGGATCGGCGCGGGAATCTTCAAGAAATTCGTGCTTGCCGATACAATCGCGCTCTTCGCGCTCGATCCGCTCGCGGCGGCGCGCGCCCAGACATCGCTCGGCTTATGGCTGCTGACCTACGCTTATGCCTTTCGGCTGTACCTAGATTTCAGCGGCTACTCGGATATCGCCATCGGCATCGGCAAGCTGTACGGCATCGATCTGCCCGAAAATTTTGCGCTGCCTTACCTGAAGAGCAACCTGACCGCCTTCTGGCAGAGCTGGCACATCACGCTGAGCAACTGGGCGCGCTTCTACGTCTTCATGCCGCTCTCCCGCTACATGGTCACGCGCAAGCACAAGCCGCCAACTTGGCTATCCGCGCTGATCGGGCAGCTCGGCACGATGCTGACCATCGGCTTGTGGCACGGCGTGGCGCTCAACTTTGTGATCTGGGCGGTTTGGCACGCGGTCGGCTTGTGGTTGCACAAGCAATATAGCGACCGCACGCGCGACTTCTACGCAGGGCTGAAAGAGAAGCCGCGCTTGCGGCGTTTGGTCTATGTGGCGGGCGTCCTGATCACGTTTCACTACGTGGCGCTAGGCTGGGTGTGGTTCGCGCTGAGCGATGCAGGTCAGGCGGCGCAGGTGATGGCGCGCTTGCTAGGCGCGGGCGGCTGAAGTTGGGCAAACGGCGCGGCTTGCGCCTACAATCGTAGGCAGTTTTGCGGGCGACACATTCTTCACAATCTTCGGAGGCAGATCAAGCATGATCTTAGTGACAGGTGCATCAGGCTACGTCGGGAATAACCTTGTGCGGCGGCTGGTGCAATTGGGCAAGCCTGTCCGCGCCATGGTGGGCAATCTAGATAAGGCGATGAAGCGCCTGGCGGATGTTGAGCCGCAGATTCAGATCGTCAAAGGCGATGTGACGCGCCCAGAGTCGCTGACCGAGTGGATGAAAGACATAGACGTGGTGATTCACTTGGTGGCGATCGCGATTGAGAAAGGCAAGCGGACGTACGAGCTGCTCAACACGCAGGGCACGATCAACGTGGTAGAGGAAGCCAAGAAGGCGGGCGTGCGTCGCTTCATCAACATGTGCCAGAACGGCGCATATCCCGATTCGAAATCGCGCTTTCTGCGCAGCAAGGGCATTGCGCAAGAGTACGTCGCCAAAAGCGGCTTGGATTGGTCGGCTGTGCGTCCATCGGTCATCTGGGGGCCGCAGGATGAGTTCGCCAACGTGCAGGCGCGCCTGATTAAGATGACGCCGTTCGTCTTTCCGATTGTGGGCGACGGCAAGGCACAATTTCAGCCTGTGTACGTCGGCGACGTAGTCGAGGCAATCGTGCGCTGCTTGGAAGATGACTCAACGATTGGCAAGGAATACGAGCTGGGCGGGCCGGAAGTGCTGACCTACGAAGAGATCGTGGATCGCGTTTTGGCAGCGCTCGGCACGAAGCGAATCAAGGTGAAAGTGCCTGTGGCACTGCTGCGACCAGCTGTGGCGATCCTGCAGACCGTGCTGCCCAACCCGCCCGTCACTACGACCTTGCTGGAGTTGCTGGCAGTGCCGAACGTGATTAAAATTGACGGCCTAGCAGCGCTGGGCATCACGCCGAAGCCGTTCGTGCCTGAGAACTTGGGCTACATGAAGGCGTTCACCATCGGCACGACATTGGGCAAGTTCTTTGGGCGCGCTTACGAAGAAGAGGCGGTGCGCAAGGCGGCTATGGGCAAGTGAGCGCAGGCGAGGCGGGCTTGCAGCCTGCCCCACACTCGATTCTGCGCCCTCATCATTCGGTGTATTTCGCGAATTGAAGCGCTGTAGCTGCGCGCCGATCCAAGCGCGCCGCTGCTGAAGTCAACAGGCATTAAAATTCTCGCAGGCAAGAGAGGGCTTAGCGGCATGCTCATCATGGGAATTGATCCCGGCACGGCCACCACAGGCTACGCTTTCGTGCGCGAGGACGACTCAGGCGCGCCGCGCGCGGTCGCCTATGGTGTCATCAGCACGCCGCCTGAGCTGCCGATGCCAAGCCGCTTGCAGCGCATTTACACTGAGATCAAGCGCCTAATCGCCGAGCATCAGCCGACTGAGGCTGCCATTGAGGAGATGTTCTTCGGGCGCAATGTCACGGCGGCAATCACAGTGGCGCAAGGGCGCGGCGTGGTGCTGCTGGCGCTTGCCGACGCCGCGCTGAGAATCCGCGAATACAAGCCTGCGCAGGTCAAGCAGACTGTGGCGGGCTTGGGCAACGCGGATAAAAAGCAAGTGCAAGCGATGGTCAAGACGTTGCTCAACTTGGATCGGATTCCCAAGCCCGATGACGCCGCTGATGCATTGGCGATCGCCATCACGGCGCTGCAAAGCTCGCGCTGGGAGCATCTGGTGCAAGAGTGAACACGCTGCAGCAGGAGTATCGGGGCGATGATCGAGCGTGTGGTAGGGCAAGTGGTCAAGCGCGAGAACGATAGCGTGGTGATCATGGTGGGCGGCGTCGGCTTGCGCGTGCGCGTGACGCGCGCTGCCTTTGAGCAAGCGCAGCTGGGCGCTGAGATCATGCTCTACACGCACCTTGCTGTGCGCGAGGATGAGATCGCGCTCTATGGCTTCAGCAGCGAAGATGAGCGCGCGCTCTTCGAAAAATTGATCACGGTCTCGGGCGTTGGCGCCAAGCTGGCGCTCGCTATGCTCAGCACGCTCAGCCCAGAGCAGCTGCGGCGCGCTGTGCAGCGCGGCGAGCCAGAGCTGCTCACGCGCGTGCCGGGCATCGGCAAGAAGACGGCGGAGAAGATCGTCTTCGAGCTGAAAGATAAGATCGGCGCGGCAGCGGACGCGCTGAGCGAGCTTGCCACCATCAGCGACGTGGACGCCGATGCGATCGCCGCGCTGACCAGCATGGGCTTCAGCATCGCCGAGGCGCAACGCGCGCTCCAGCAGCTGCCGCGCGACGCGCCGCAAGAAGTTGAGGCGCGTGTGCTATTGGCGCTGCGAAACTTGGGCTGAGCGGCTGCGCTGCGCGCTTCCCTTCACAAGCGCGCTCGATCCTCTTCCCTAAGTAAAAGTTCTCGCTTGGGCATCCAGGAATCACTTGACCTATTTGACAGCAGTTGATAAAATCACGCGCGAGCAAGGTGAAAAGTCTCTTCTGGAGTGTAAAGACTATGCTCAAACGCCTTTTCAGTCTAGCGATTGTGTTCGTGTTGGTCTTCGCTTTGGCGGGCGTCGCCACTGCGCAACAGGGCGGCAAGCTGGAGATCTTCTCGTGGTGGGCAGGCGATGAAGGTCCAGCGCTTGAGGCGCTCATCAAGCTCTACAACCAAAAGTATGCGAACGTGGAAGTCATCAACGCAACGGTCACTGGCGGCGCGGGCGTCGCAGCGCGCGCAGTGCTGAAGACGCGCATGTTGGGCGGCAATCCGCCTGATTCGTTCCAAGTTCACGCAGGGCAGGAGCTGACAGGCACGTGGGTGGTCGCCAATCGCATGGAGCCGCTGACCGAGCTGTTCCGCAGCGAGGGCTGGCTGGATAAGTTCCCGAAGGACTTGATCGACCTGATCACCTACAATGGCGAGATTTGGACAGTGCCAGTCAACATCCATCGCTCGAACGTGATGTGGTACATTCCCGCCAAGCTGAAGGAGTGGGGCGTGAGCGTGCCCACCACGTGGGATGAGTTCCTCGCAACGTGCGCGACGCTCAAGGACAAGGGCGTGACGCCGCTGGCGATGGGCGAGAACTGGACGGCTGTCCATCTCTTTGAGAACATTCTGCTGGCGCAGCTGGGCGTGCAGGGCTACCGCGACCTGTTCGCTGGCAAGCTGAGCTGGACAGACGACTCCGTCAAGGCGGCATGGGCGCTCTTCGACAAGGTGCTGAACTGCACCAATCCTGACGCCGCTTCGCTGAGTTGGCAGCAAGCGAACGACTTGGTCATCGAAGGCAAGGCGGCCTTCTACGTCATGGGCGACTGGGCAGCCGGCTACATGACCACGACTAAAGGGCTGACGCCGGGCGAGGGCTTCGGTTATGCGCCTGCGCCGGGCACGGCGGGCGTGTTCAACATGCTCAGCGACTCGTTTGGCTTGCCGAAGGGCGCGCCCAACCGTGAGAACGCTCTAGCGTGGCTGCGCTTGGTCGGCTCAGTGGAAGGGCAAGATACCTTCAACCCGCTCAAAGGCTCGATTCCAGCGCGCATTGACGCCGACGTGAAGAATCCAAAGCTGTACAACAGCTACCTGCAGAGCGCGGCAACGGACTTCGCTAAAGATGCGCTCGTCGGCAGCTTGATGCACGGCGCGGCAGCCCCAGAGGCTTTCCTGAACGACTTCCAGACGGTCGTCTCGGTCTTCATCGCGACGCGCGATGTCGAGCTGGCGGCCTCAGCGGCGCAGACATTGGCAGAGGCCACTGCTGTTCGCTGAACCTCAGCGACGTGCACAAGGCGGATCGTCACACAGGCGATCCGCCTTTCTTTATAGCCATTTCACAGCCATCTAGTAATGACCGGTCTAGAATGACCTAGAATGACATCCTCATGCGCCTGAACGTCGATCGGTTGACCGCTCTAGCCGTTCTAGCGCCGTCGGTGATCCTGCTGGCCATCTTCGTCTATGGCTTCATCGGGCAGACCTTTTACATCGCCACCACGAATTGGCAAGGCCTGGGCATGGGCGATATCAGCTCGATCGGTTTGCGCAACTTCGAGCAGCTGTTCATCGGCAGCGGCCTGCCGTTCTTTCGCTTCCGCGAGGCGCTCGTCAACACAGTGGTCTTCACTGTCCTGTTCATCGCAGCCTGTCTCTCGCTCGGCTTGCTGTTCGCCATCTTGCTCGATCAGCGCATTCGCGCCGAGGCGCTCTTCCGCACCATCTTTCTGTTCCCGATGGCGCTCTCGTTCGTGGTGACAGGCACGGTCTGGCGGTGGTTGTTCTCGCCGCGCAGCGGCCTGAACACGCTGCCCGCGCTCTTCGGCGGCGCGCCCTTGCCGCCTGACCAATGGGCGTGGTTCACAGATCGGCGGCAGTTGTTCACCTTCACTTGGGCAGATGCCTCGCGCCTCGTGCTGATCGCTATCATCGTCGGCTTGTTGGCGTTCGCCGTGTTCTCCGCCACGCGCCGCCGCCCTGTCCAAGCGCTGATCGCGGGCATGATCGGCTTGAGCCTGATCGGCTGGGTCTTCTTAGGCGGCGTTTTTGAGGCGCTAGGCAACGTGGTGCGCCCCGCGCACGGCGTCAACCTTGCCATGTTCTCGATTGTGATCGCAGCCGCGTGGCAGATGTCGGGCTACACGATGGCGATGTACCTAGCGGCGCTGCGCGGCATCCCTGAAGAACTGCGCGAGGCGGCGCGCGTGGACGGCTGTAACGAGCTGCAGGTCTATCGTTACGTCGTGCTGCCGCTGCTGCGGCCGATCACGTTCAGCGCCATGATCATCTTAGGGCATATCTCGCTCAAGATTTTCGATCTGATCTACGTCATGGCGGGCGGCGATAACTTGCGCGTGGACGTGCCGGGCATTCATATGTACTTGACTGCTTTCCGCGGCAATAACTTCGCGCTCGGCGCTGCGATTGCCATCATCATGCTGCTGCTGGTCGCCTGTGTGATCGTGCCTTACTTGGTGAACGTCTTCCGCACAGAGGTGAGACGATGACCGCCTCAGCGCTTCGGCGCCGCGCCGCGCGTGTTTTGCAGCGACGCTCGCTCACGCGCTTAGCAGTGTATGCCACGCTCATCTTCTGGGCGATCATCTACCTGACACCGATCTACTTGGTGCTGAACACGAGCCTGAAGCCGCGCGCCGAAGTCTCGCTCGATCGAGTCTGGGCGCCGCCGCGGCAAGTCTCCGTTGACGCCTTCATCGCCGCCGTCGAGAAGCTGAGTCCAAACTTCGCGAACAGCGTAATCTTGACCGTGCCTGCCACGCTGCTCTCGGCGATCATCGGCTCGCTGAACGGCTACGTGCTGAGCAAATGGCGCTTTCGGGGCGCAAACATCATCTTCCCGCTGATGCTCTTCGGCATGTTCATCCCCTACCAGAGCATCTTAATCCCGCTCTTCCAGCTGATGAGGGAGCTGCGCTTGGCTGGCACGCTGTGGAGCCTGATCTTGACGCACGTCGTCTACGGCTTGCCGATCACCACGCTGATCTTCCGCAACTACTACGCAGAAATCCCCGATGAGCTGATCGAGGCGGGTCAAATTGACGGCGCTAGCTTTTTCAAGCTGTACACACAGGTCGTCTTTCCGCTCTCGCTGCCCGGCTTCGTGGTCGTGATCATCTGGCAGTTCACGCAGATTTGGAACGAGTACCTGTTCGCCGTGACACTCGCCGATCCGGTCACGCAACCGATCACCGTGGCGCTCAGCCAGCTGGCGGGCGGGCAAGCAATCGATTTCAGCTTGCAAATGGCGGGCTCGTTCCTCACAGCGCTGCCCACGCTGTTCGTGTACATCTTGCTTGGGCGCTATTTCATTCGCGGCTTGCTGGCGGGCTCTGTCAAAGGCTGAGAGCGGCGGCTCATGCCTCGCTCGGCAAGGCGGGAGCGCGCTTGATTCAGGTCATCGCTTTGCAGACTGCGCAGGTTGTGCAGGGCGATCGCGTCGCCGCGTCGCGGCGCGCTAAAGAAGTGCGAGGCGCGGTCGCGCTGAGAAATTGAGCGTCGTCACAGCGCGCGGCTAGATACCGCCGAACCCGTTGAACTCGCGCTCGTCAATCGGCGCGGGCGTGAAAGGCAACGGAGTGGGCGTCGGCGTTGGCGGCGGGGGCGTGAAGTCTCTAGGAATAGGCGCATAGCTGGGATGTTCGATGATGGCGATATCAGGCAGAGGCCAATAGCGCAGCCATGCTTGCCCGACGATCAAGCTGCGCTTGATCGGACCGAAGGCGTGGCTATCGTGGCTGCTGGGGCGGTTATCGCCCAGCACAAAGTACTCATCTTCCCCGAGCTGCCATGCGCCGTTGCAATAGGTGCAGAAGCGCTCAATGTATGGCTCTTCCAATAGGACGCCGTTAATGTACACGCGGCCTTGAATGATCTGAACGTACTCGCCGGGCAAGCCGATCACGCGCTTGATGAAATCTTCCTTGCCGTTGCGCGGGTTGTGCAAGACGATCACGTCGCCGCGTTGCGGGCTGCTGAAGAAGTATCCGAAGCGATTGACGATCACCAACTGCCCCGTCTCAAAGTTCGGGCGCATACTGCTGCCCTCGACAACGGCGCGCGCAGTGGTCAAGTTCACGAAAGTGTAGATGATAGCGATCAAGAGCGCGATCTCGCCGAGGTCTCGCCAGAACGGACGGCGCTTCAAAGGCGGACGCAGCTCAGCGCTCGACATGTGCTGCACAGGCGCAAAACCCTCGCATCAAGTTTGGCTCGGTCGCTTAATTATAGCACACTCGTGACGGCGCGGCGCATTCATCCTACGCTCAGCTGCCATGCGCCGATCGGGCTGAGCGCGCTATAATCGCCGTGTTCGAGGAGAAGCGTTCACGGAGAACAGGACATGCATCCTTCCACGCAGAAGCGGCGTGTTGTGCTGATGACTATCTTGCGCGGCTTCAGCTTTGGCGCGTTGCTCGGCGCGGTTTTCGTGGCGGGCTTTCTGTTTCGCGGCGCAATGCCTTCACAAGCGCAGGGCAAGCAGCACTATCCTTTGCTAGAGCAGGTGCACAGTTTGCTGATTGAGCATTATTTGCGTCCGTTGCCCGATGCCACGCAGCTGGAGTATGGCGCTATTCGTGGAATGCTCGCCGCGCTCAACGACCGCCTGACCTACTTCATCGAGCCAGCAGTCGCTGCCAGCGAGTCGAACGTCTTAGCAGGGCAATACGGCGGAATCGGCGTGCAGGTGCGCCGCGACGAAGCAGGGCGCTTCCGCCTGTACCCATTTCGCGATGGGCCGGCAGCGCGCGCAGGCGTCCGCGATGGCGACATCCTATTGAAGGTCAACGATCAGGAGGTGCCGCTCGACATGCGGCAAGACGCCGTGGATCAGCTGCTGCGCGGCGAGGTGAAGGAAGGCAACGGCGTCAAGATCGAGGTGCGCGCTGATGCTGAGACGGAAAGCACGCGCACGTATACTATCTTATTCGAGACAATCGAGATCCCATCAGTGGTGTGGCGCACGCTTGAAGAAGAAGCATCCTTTGGTTACGTGCAGGTGCTGCGCTTCACCAGCCGCACGCCGAGCGAGCTGAAAAAGGCGTTCGAGGAGCTGCGCAGCGCCAACATCCGCGCGCTGGTGCTGGATATGCGCAACAATCCGGGCGGCTTGCTGCAAGAATCGGTCGCGGTCGCCAGTCAATTCTTGCCGCCTGACTTGGTCGTGCTGTATGAGCAGAGTCGGCAGGGCGAGAAGGAATATCGGGTGCGCGACGGCAGCACGCTGACCGATTTGCCAATGGTGGTGCTGATCAACAGCGGCACGGCGAGCGCCGCTGAGCTGGTGGCAGGCGCGCTCAAAGATCACGGACGAGCAACCGTGATCGGTCAGCGCAGTTTTGGCAAGGGCACGGTGCAGCTGATCTTCCAACTGCTGGACAAATCATCTGTCCACATCACCACAGCCGAGTTTTTCCCGCCGAGTCGCCGGCCGCTAGAAGGCGCGGGCATCACGCCAGACATTCCGATGATCCCTGATAGCAGCGGTCGCGACGTGGAGCTGGGCGAGGCAATTCGCCATCTGCGCAGTAGGCTCTCGCAAGGCTGATCGCGCTACAATCTGTCAGAGCTAGTTCCATAGCCCCTCAGCGTGAATGCGCTCGGGAGGGCGAGCTGGCGCAAGACACGGGATATCAGCCGATGTCTCCAGAGAGCTATCCGTTCGTCACGGTCATCATGCCAGTCTATAATGAGGAAGCTTTCATCGCGCGCAGCCTAGGCGCTGTATTGGCACAAGACTACCCGCCTGAGCGCTATGAGATATTGGTGGTGGACGGCATGAGCCAAGATGGCACGCGCCAAGTGATTCAGAGCTTGCCCGATGCATGGCGCGTGCGCATCATTGATAATCCACAGCGCCTGCAGTCGGCTGCCATGAATATCGCGTTGACACACGCCAAAGGCGAGGTGATCGTGCGCGTGGATGGGCATACCGTCATTGCGCCCGACTATCTGCGCACTTGCGTGCGCGCGTTGCAGAACACCGAGGCGTGGAACGTCGGCGGTGGGATGCATCCAGTCGGCGAGACGCCGATGGGCAAGGCGATCGCCGCTGCAGGGCGCTCGGCTTTTGCTGTCCCGACTGCTTTTCACGTGAGTCAGCGGCCCGCATACACTGATACGGTCTACATGGGCGCGTGGTGGCGCTGGGCGCTGGAGCGCGTCGGCGGCTTCGATCCGACTTTCGCCGTCAACGAGGATTACGAGCTGAACTATCGCATTCGGGCGGCGGGCGGCAAGATTTACTTCTCGCCAGAGATTCGCTCTGATTATCACTGCCGGCAGACTCTGGGGGCGCTGTGGCGGCAGTACTACCGCTATGGCATCGGGCGCGTGCAGACCTTGCGCAAGCATCCGCGCTCGCTGCGGGCGCGGCAATTGGCGGCGCCGCTCTTTGTGGCGGGCGTCTTCGGCGGCGCGCTGATCGCCCCTTTCAATGCGGCGCTGCGCGCGCTATGGCTGCTCGGCTTGGGGCTTTACAGCATCGCAAACTTGTTCTTCAGCTGGCGGGCGGCGCGCCGGCATGGCTGGGCGCACTTGCCGCGCCTGCCGCTCGTCTTTCTGACCATTCACATGGCTTGGGGGCTCGGTTTTTGGCGCGGCGTGCTGAAAACGATAGCCCGTTGGTAGTAACCTGCGTATAAGTTGCGCGAGGATGCTGGAGCGATGCGACCTGATCTTGTGCGCGCGTTGCGCTTGTTGCTGCTGTGCGCCGTCCTGAGCAGCGCCACGCTTGTGCGCGCTCAAGATAGCGGCGATAAGCCGCCAACGGGCATGACCATTCACGTGGTGCAGCGCGGCGAGACGCTCTTCCGCATCGCGCAGCGCTACGGCACAACGGTTGAAGACCTTGCGCGGCTGAACGGCATTCGCAACCCTGCCATGCTATCGGTCGGGCAGCGCCTGCTCGTGCCGAGCGCGCCTGTGCAGGCTGAGGATGCCGCAATCGGCATTCCGACCAGCTACACGCTTCAAATTGGCGATACACTCTTCAAGTTGGCGGCGACCTTCGGCACAACTGAGGCGGCTATTGCGCGGCGCAATCGCATCACCAATCCGCGCCAGATGTACATCGGTCAGCGCATCGAGCTACAAGAAGGCTCAGAGGGCGTGCGGAGCATCAAGACGGGTTGGATTCATCGCGTAGCGCGCGGCGAGACGCTCTATCACATCGCGGCGCGCTATAGCGCCTCAGCCAGCCTGATCCAATCGGTCAATCGCCCGCGCCGTCCTGACCTGCTGTACATCGGCCAGCCGCTCGTCATCCCTGCCGATGAGAACAGCTTTCCATTGACGGACTTGCCTGCGCCGTTGGCGCGCTTTGAGATGACACCCGCCGAGCAGGGGCGGACGAGCGCTTTGCGAATCGTCACGCTGCAGCCGACTCAGCTGGAGATAACGTTCATGGGCAGGCCAGTGACCGTCTTCAGCGATGAAGCGCGAGTGACGCACGTCGCTTTGCTCGGCATTGATGCGCTGGCTAAGCCGAGCATCTATCCTTTGCGGGTGGTCAGCACGGCTCAGGACGGCGTGCAGCGGACATTCGAGTGGCGCGTGCAAGTGGCAGATGGCGGCTACCGGAGTGAAACGATCACGCTGACTGCCGAGCAGATGGATTTGCTGAATCCTGCTATCACGCAGCCTGAGGAGCAGCGCGTGCGGCAAGTGGTCAGCGCGATCACGCCGCGGCGCCACTTCGGCGGCCTAATGGGCTTGCCATGCGCGGCGCCCGTCACATCGCCTTTCGGTACGCGGCGCAGCTACAACGGCGGCGCGCTGAACACGATTCACGCGGGGGCAGATTTCGCCGCATTGCCCGGCGCCGCAGTCTACGCGCCTGCGGCGGGCGTGGTCGTCTTGGCAGAGCCGCTCATCGTGCGCGGCAACGCCGTGATCATAGACCACGGCTGGGGAATTTTCACAGGCTATTGGCATTTAGAGAGTCTGAACGTGCGCGCAGGCGCTCTGGTGCAAGCAGGCGACGTGATCGGCGCTGTGGGCAGCAGCGGACGCTCGACTGGCCCGCACCTGCACTGGGAGCTCTTCGTGCAGGGCGTGCAAGTCGATCCATTGCAGTGGACAAAGCAGAGCTTCCCCTAGCGCTTTTTTGACAAGGGGCGCCGCTCGACTTAAAATTCGGTTAATGGAGCAGCACAATCAGCGTCGCTGTCATCTGAGTCATCTGAAACAAGCAATCTTTTAGGGAAAGGGAAATCGCCGCACTTGAGGCAAACACTATGAAAGAGTACACCACTGAATTTATACGGAATGTGGCTTTGGTCGGGCATCAGGGCGCAGGGAAGACAAGCCTGACGGAAGCGCTGCTCTTCACAGCAGGCAACATCACGCGCATGGGCAAAGTCGCCGATGGCACGACCGTCTCTGACTACGACGAAGACGAAAAAGCGCGCCAAATCTCGATCAGCACCTCGCTTGTGCCAATCGAGTTTCAAGGTCACAAGATCAACCTGCTCGATACGCCCGGCTACACCGACTTTCAAGGCGAAGTGAAAAATGCCGTGTGCGTCTGCGATTCAGTGCTGGTCGTTGTGGATGCTGTAAGCGGGCCGGAAGTTGGCACTGAGCTGGCGTGGCAATTCGCCGATGAGTTCAATCAGCCGATCTTGGTCGTCATCAACAAGATCAATCGCGAGAACGCCAGCTTTGCGCGCACGCTAGATGCGCTGCATGTGCGCTTCCCCGAGTACAAGTTCATCCCTGTCCTGTTGCCGATAGGCGAGGGCAGCGCCTTCAAGGGGGTGGTCAACGTGCTCACTCGGAAGGCATATTACGGCACAGGCGCTGCGTGCAGCGAGCCGCCTTCCGAGATGCTCGCGCAGATTGAGCAAGCGCACTTGCAGCTTGTAGAGGCGGCAGCCGAAGCCAGCAACGAGCTGGTCGAGAAGTACTTCGAGACTCAAACGCTCAGCTTCGAAGAAATTCGCGATGGGATGCGCATGGCAGCTCGCGATCCCAATTTGAAGACTGTGCCTGTTCTGGTGGCGAGCGGCGAGCTGAACATCGGCACGTATCCGTTGCTGGAAGCGCTCCTAGTGTACGTCTCGCCGCCCTCGCAGCGCCGCGTGGCACTGCAAAGTAAGCCCGATGAGGAAGTGCAATTCCTAGATTGCCCGCAATCGGACGAGAAGCCGCCTGCTGCCTTCGTCTTCAAGACTGTCTTCGACCGCTACGTCGGCACGCTCAGCTATTTCCGCGTCTTCAGCGGCAAGTTTGAGAGCGGGCATAGCTACTTCAACGCGGAGAAAGGTCAAGATGAGCGGCTTGGGCAGCTGCTGGTCATGCGCGGCAAGGAACAGATGCCTGTGCAGGTCTTGCACGCGGGCGACATTGGCACTGTGGCAAAGCTGAGCGCCACGCAGACCAACGACACGCTCTCTAGCCGCGAGCGCCCCTTCATCATCCGCAAGCCGACTTATCCCGAGCCGATTTACTCGGTCGCCCTTGAGCCGAAGACGCAAGCTGATAGCGCAAAGATGGGCACTGTTTTGGCGCAACTGGTGCAAGCCGATCCGACGCTGCGCTGGCGGCAAGAGCCTGCCACTAGGCAAACGCTGCTCTCAGGCATGGGCGATATCCACATCGCGGTCGCCATTGGTCGCGCTGAGCGCATGGGCGTGAGTTTGAACACATCTGTGCCGAAAGTGCCGTATCGCGAGACGATCACCAAGGTCAGCGTTGCCAGCTATCGCCACAAAAAGCAGACGGGCGGCGCTGGGCAGTTCGGCGAGGTGCATCTGCGCATAGAGCCGCTCGCTGATAAAGAATTTGAGTATGTGAACGAGGTGGTCGGCGGCGCGATCGCGCAATCGTTCATCCCATCTATTGAGAAAGGCGTGCGCTCTGTGATGGAGCAAGGCGTGCTGGCAGGTTGCCCGATTGTCAACGTCAAAGTGGCTGTTTTTGACGGCAAGATGCATCCTGTCGACTCGAAAGACATCGCTTTCCAGATCGCAGGGCGCGAGGCCTTCAAGGAGGCGTTCTTGCGGGCTGCGCCATCGCTGCAAGAGCCGATCATGAACGTGCGCGTGGTAGTGCCTGAAGAGAACATGGGCGATGTGATTAGCGACCTAACCGCGCGGCGCGGACGCGTGCTTGGCACGGATACCGAGAAGGGGCGTAGCGTAGTCACGGCGCTGGTGCCGCTCGCCGAGATGCAACGCTATAGCAACGATCTGCGCTCGATGACAGGCGGGCGCGGCGTTTACACGATGACCTTCGAGCGCTATGAGACCGTGCCGAATCACATTGCGCAGCAAGTCATCGCCGCTTACAAGGCGGAGATGAGCCAGAATTCTTGAGAGACGGCTTGCCACGAGCGCGCGAAATGAAGACGGCAGGGGAATTCCCCCTGCCGTCTCGCT
>JAGHYP010000311.1 GCA_017743585.1 Chloroflexota bacterium | reverse complement strand
AGATGTGTATAAGAGACAGCTCAGACTTTCGTGCCAACGCCCACGCCCAGTCTGACGCCAACTATCACGCCGACGCCCAGCCCAACGTTGACGCCGACTCCGACGCCGCTCCCGAGCGCCACGCCGACCCCTGAGCCTTCCCAGACGCCGCTCAGCGTCGCGTTGATCGGCGGCGCTATCGAGTCGCGCATCTGCGATACCTGCCAGCCCTACCTGCGCGCATCGCCCGGAACAGCGGGCAGGATTCTGGGCAGGCTGGATCAGAAAGTCACTTTTCAGGCGGTTGGGCGCACTGCTGATGGCGCGTGGCTGCAGGTGAATCTAACCAATGACCCGCGCCGTCGCTCAGGCTGGGTCTTCCGAGGGCTGACGGCGCTGCGCGAGGCGGACGTCTCGATGCTGCCCGTGACGGGCGTGGCAGTGGACGCCACGCCCCCGCTGCTCAGCCAAGCCGCCAATAGCGGCGTGATCAGCGGCGTGAGCGCCACGGCGCGCCAAATTTTCGCCCGCGGTCAGGCGCTGGGCAACCGCGCGCACGTTTTCACGCGCGTGGGCGATAGCATCACTGCCTCGCCATACTTCTTGCCGTCGCTCGGCGCTCACGATCTGGGGGCGTATCAGAACGAACTGTGGGATACACTGCGCTTCTACAGCTCCTTCGGTAGCGCGTCACTAGCCGCAGGCAACGGCTGGGGCGCCGATCGCATCCTGCAGCACGGCTACAACGCGCCTGAAATCTGCGGCAACGAGCCGCCGCTGGTTTGCGAATATCGCATCCGCAAGCCTGCCGTCGCGCTGATCATGATCGGCACGAACGACTCAGGCGGCGTCGCGCCTGAGGTCTATGAGCGCAACCTGAGCCGGATTGTGGAAATCTCAATCGAGATGGGCGTGATCCCGGTCCTCAGCACCATTCCGCCGAAGCTGAACGACGCTTGGAATAGCGAGCGCGCCGTCCAGTGGAACGGGATCATCAAACGAGTGGCGCGGCGCTACGATGTGCCGCTGATGGATTACTGGCTCGCGCTCCAAAGCGCGCCAAATTATGGCATCAGCGAAGACGGCATTCATCCTTCCGTGCCGCCTGACGGCAACACGATGCGCTTCACTGAGGAGAATTTGCGCTACGGCTACACAATCCGCAACCTAGTCGCCTTGCAAGCGCTGGACGCGCTGCGGCGCTACGTGCTGTACTGATGTACTGATGAAAACCGACTGCGCATGCCGTTTCGGTCGCCGCCGCGCTCGCGGTCATGATTGCCGCCGCTGAAAGCGTTGCGCTCAGCGCGCAGGCATTCTCGTTGCGGACTAGCTACTTTCGCTCTCAGACTCCGTCGGCTGTAATTGACCCCTATCGGCTGTAATTGCGGCACGCTTTTGCGGCTCTGCAGACGGACAAAATTGGCAGATAGGCGCGCGCATGTCTTGCGCGCTTGAACGGATGTGCTATGATCAGGGCGGCAGGCGCGCCCGCTGTTGCGTTATAATCCACTAGAGTGGCAAGCCGCGAGCGAGTTGAGGATTCTGGCATGTTCAAGCGCGTCGGCATTTTGGGGCATCCGCTGCGCTCTGCTGCGGGTGAGCTATGCGACGCTGTGGCACAGCACCTGAGGGAACGCCAAGTGCTGACATGGTGCAGCTCAACGTGGAACGCCGAGAGCGTGCGCCCGCTGATCGCCGAATCCGATCTCGTGATCGCCATCGGCGGCGATGGCAGCATGCTGCGCGCGGCGCGCGTGTGCGCGGCGCACGATGTGCCTGTCTTCGGCATCAACGCCGGTCACCTCGGCTTCCTGACCGAGGCTAGCGCCGCTGAGTGGCAGAGCATGCTGGAGACGTTGCTCAGCGGGCAGTTCTGGATCGAAGAGCGGATGATGATTCACGTCGAAGCATGGCGCGGCGAGACGCTCCTCGCGCAGGGCGAGGCGCTCAACGATGCTGTCATCAGCCGCGGCGCGGTCGCCAAGAGCGTGCTGCTTGACGCCTTCATCGACGGCGGCTGGACGACGCAATACAACGCCGACGGGCTGATCATCGCCACGCCAACGGGCTCAACGGCGTATGCGCTTGCCGTCGGCGGCCCGATCTTGCCGCCGACACTCAAGAACATCCTCGTCGTGCCTGTGGCGCCGCACCTGACGCTCGACCGACCGATTGTGCTCGCCGAAGGCGCGACCATTGAAGTGGAAGTCGCCGCCCGCACCAGCACAGATGTGACCTTGACGCTGGACGGCGAGAGCCTGTGCAGCCTCGTGCCGAACGATTGTGTGGTCGTCTCTGCCAGCGCGCATGTCAGCCGTTTTGTGCGCCTGCGCGAGCGCAACTATTTCTACCGTTCGTTGCTGGATCGCATGGAGCCGCGCCTCTCGCCGCGCCGCGAAGGCGTCTCGCCGCGCCGCTCTGCACTGGAGAGAAAAACGTGACTCAAGCGGCGGCTGATCCTAGCACCATTGTTTCCAGCGCTTTTTGCCGGCAGGTCTGCGCGCGGCCTTGTATCCGTTGGCCATCCGCAGCGGGTTGCGCTAGAGGGATGCTCTGATGCTCAGCGAGCTTCGCATCACGGATTTCGCGATCATCGATCGGCTTGAAGCCCAATTTGCGCCGGGCTTCAACGTGATCACGGGCGAGACAGGTGCAGGTAAGTCTATCATCATC
>JAGHYP010000024.1 GCA_017743585.1 Chloroflexota bacterium | reverse complement strand
CTGCCACCGCGCCGCCGACCGCCACGCCGACGCCCAGCCCTACGCCTGAGGCGACCGCTACGCCGACGCCTGAGCCGACACCAACTGCCGTCAGCTTGAACGGCACAACCAATCGCGCCTCGCCTGCCCGCAGCGCGCCTTCGCTTGCCGCGCCCGAAGTCGCGCGCTTGGAAGCGGGGCAGCCCGTGACCGCTACAGCGCGCAGCCGTCGTTTTGTGCAAATCGCTCTGCCTGACGGTCGGGCAGCTTGGCTGCTGAGCATGCACGCCGATTGGCAGGGCGACCTCGCTCTGCTGCCTGAGATCGAGGTCGCCATGGAAGTTGCCGCGCTGAGCGCCCCTGAGTTCGATCCGCTGCCCGTCCGCAAGCCTGAGACGGCTTGGTTCGGCGAGAGCGTCATCTACTCGCTCTTCGTGCGCAGCTTCCGCGACTCAGATGGCGACGGCATCGGCGATTTGCGCGGCGTGATCGAAGGCTTGGATTACATCCAATCGCTCGGCGCGAATACGATCTGGCTGTTGCCTATCTTCAGCAGTCCGTCGTATCACGGCTACGATACGATCGATTATTACACGATCAATCCCGATTACGGCACGCGCGAAGATTTTCTCGCGCTAATCCAGGCCGTGCGGCAGCGCGGCATGTACTTGCTGATCGACTACGTGGCGAATCACACTTCGGACCAGCACCCGTTCTTTCGCGACGCGCTGGGCAGGCCGCAAAGCCCGTACGCTGAGTTCTACATCTGGAACAATCCTGAGCATACGCGCTACCAAGCCTTTGCGGGCATCAGCTCGATGCCAGAGCTGAACTACGACTCGCCCAGAGTCCGTCAGTATATGATTGACGTGGCGCTGCACTGGCTTGATCCGAACGGCGATGGCGATCCGTCCGATGGCGTGCATGGGCTGCGCGCCGATGTGGCGAAAGACGTGCCGCTCGAGTTTTGGCGCGAGCTGCGCGCGGCGATGGATAAGGTCAATCCGAGCGCGATCCTCCTAGGCGAAATCTGGGCGGATGGCGCCGTCATCAGCCGCTTTCTAGACGGCACCGCGCTGGACGCCGCTTTTCACTTCCCCGCCTTTCATGCGCTCAGCGGGCAGCCAGATCGGAATGGCGACGGCATCATCAACGGCGTAGGCGGCGCGGCGCCGCTCGGCGCTGCGATCCGCGCGATGCGGCGCACCATTGCGCCGACGACCTTCATGGCGCACTTCAGCCACAATCACGATACCAATCGGCTGATGAGCATGGTGGAGGGCAATTGGCAGCTGGCGCGCGCCGCTGCAGTTTGGCTGTACACCGCGCCCGACGTGCCGACCATCTACTATGGCGAAGAGATCGGCATGAAAGGCGTGAAAGGCAGCGGCAATCCGTACTTCGACGAATTTCGCCGCGAGCCGCTCGATTGGTATGCCGCAGAGACAGGCGCAGGCATGACGACATGGTTCAAGCCTGCTAATCGTAACAACGCGCCTAACGACGGCATCAGCGTAGAAGAGCAAGAGGGCGATCCGAACTCGCTTTTGAGCTTGTACCGCCGGCTAGGCAAGCTGCGCGCTGAGAACGCCGCCTTGCGCGCAGGCAACTTTGCCATTCCGCGCAACGAAGATGCACTTTACGTGCTGCAGCGCTGGTCAGATGACGCGCTGTATCTGATCGCCATCAATTTCACTGCGCAGCCGCAGCTTTTTGAAGCGGCGCGCTATCACACGGCAGGCGGCATCGCATTTGCGCCGTCTTCGGCGCAGCTGGTGTTGAGCGAAGGCGCCTCGGGCAGCTTTGAGCGCGGCTTCACGCTCCAGCGCGGCGGCTTCGTCATCCTGCGCCTCGGCTTATTCTGATGTTGCAAGAGCCATAATAATCTCGTGTGTAACTTGCATAGGCAAGGATTGACCATTCTGCCTTAACGAACTATAATTTGTAATAGCGCACACAGAGGTGAGAGTGCCTCCGCATGCCGCATAAGGGTGGGCCTTGTTGGAAAAAATCACGCCGCGCTTGCCGAGCGGAATGCGCGACTTCTTGCCCGAAGAGCTCATACGTCGTCAATTCGTCATCGAGCGCGTGGCGCAGGTCTTCGAAGCGTTCGGCTATGAGCCGTTGCAGACGCCCGTGCTAGAGCTTGAAGAGACCCTGCTGGGCAAGTATGGCGCCGACGCCGAAAGGCTGATCTTCCACGCGCAGCATCCTGGCGGCAAAGAGAAGCTCGCCCTACGCTATGACCTGACCGTGCCGCTGGCGCGCGCCTTCGCCATGCACGAAGGCAAGCTCAGCCTGCCTTTCCGCCGCTATCAAATTGCGCCTGTGTGGCGCGCCGAGCGCCCGCAGCGCGGCAGATTTCGTGAGTTCTACCAGTGCGACGTGGATTGCATCGGCGTGGAAGGCATGGAAGCCGATGCTGAAGTGATCAGCGTGGCAGTGGCTGCCTTGCAGCGGCTCGGCTTCAGCGATTTCGCTGTCAAGATCAACAATCGCAAGCTGCTGACGGGCATCGGCATGTACGTCGGCTTGGAAGGCGCGGCGCTCACTGATCTGTATCGCTCGATTGATAAGCTGGATAAGATCGGCGCAGATGGCGTGCGCGAAGAGCTGCTCAGAAGCGGCATCGCTGCTGAGCTTGTGACGCGCGTCATGGAGCTGATCGGCGCGGAGACAGCGGCTGAGCGCGGCTACGCTGCTGCAGGGGCGCGCTTGGCGCACTTGCGCCAGACTCTTGCCGCTGTGCCGCTCGCTTTGGAAGGCCTGGCCGAGCTAGAGCGCGTGTTCGCCTACCTTGAGGCGAGCGAGATTCCAAGCGAGATGGTCGCCTTCGATCCTGCCATGGTGCGCGGACTTGGCTATTACACCGGCCCGATCTTCGAAGCGGTCTTGCTCAGCGCCGATCCTGAAGAGCGCGTGGGCAGTTTGGCGGGCGGCGGCAGATATGACGATCTGATCGGCTTGTTCCGCAAGACATCGCTGCCGACTGTTGGTGTCAGCTTGGGCATCGAGCGCCTGATCGTGCTGATGGAGAAGCGCGGCATGTATCCTGAGCCGTTGCAACGCACGCTTGTCCAGGTGCTGGTGACCGTCTTCAACGAGTCGCTGCGCCCTGCCGCGTTGCGCTTGGCAAGCCAATTGCGCAAAGCGGGGCTATCAGTGGAAGTGTTCGCCGGCAGCGCAAAGCTGGGCAAGCAGCTCGCCTACGCGAATAAACGTGGCATTCCGCTGGTCGCCTTGCTGGGCGAAGATGAGCTGGCGGCGGGCGCGGTCAAGTTCAAACGTCTCCGCGATCACCATGAATCCCTCTGTCCGTATGCTGAGGCTGCTCAGCGCGCACAGGCGCTCCTCAGAAGTTTAACGGATCATTAAAATTTGACGAAGATTTCAAGTGTGTCGGCTCGGCTCACATTTTGAGCCTGCCTTAAATGTTGGATTGTGCAGAAAATGTGCGGTTTTACATCACATTCGGTCTAATTGCGCGGATCACATGTGGATGCATCAAGAGTACTCACTCACGATCTTGCTTTATTCCATCGAATAGATTACAATCTCGGTAAGACCATATCGCGGGTTCTAAGATATACTTTAGAAAGATGGCTTGCGCAGTTCGATCCTACATCAGATGCATCAGACAAGAGACATAGAAAGCGGGGGAGCTATGAACGCCTACAGCCAGTTCACACCTGAAACTTTCGTGGAGAAGACGCAAGAGCGCAGCCTGATCCTGCTCTCGCCGCGCTTGCGCAATCGCAATGCGTTGCTGGCTTGGTTCCTGCAGACGGGCAGCGAAGCATACTACTACGCGCTCATCCGAGCAGTGGACTTGCATACGTTCCTGCAGGAATTAGCGGAGGGGCTTCGCGACTTCGATCCAAGCTTCGGCGCGCAGAGCGTGCAAGCGGCTGAGCGTAAAGCGCCGCCTGTTGAGTGCGCCGATGCGCTGGTGAACGACCTGCGCCGTGCGAATCCTAAGCCAACATATCTTGTCTTGGATAACGCTGACCTGCTGTTGACTAATCCTGCAGTGAGCCGCGAGATGCTTCTGGCGTTCTTCGAGCGCCTGGCGCAGGTGTTGCCTGAAGACCTGAAAGTCGTCATCAATAGCCGCCTGCTCGATTACCAGATGTGGTCGGAGATCGTGTATCAAGGCGCCGGCGTCGTCTTCGGCGATGACATGGCGCTAGATGAAGGCATCTTCAATCCGAACCGCCGCGCCCCTGCTCACTTGGAAGTCTACGGCTTGGCAGCAGGCTACGTCTTCGTGGACGGCAAGCCGATCACTACCTGGGATGGTCCGCTGCCGCGCAACCTGTTCTACTTCTTCGTGGATCATCCAATGGTGACGCGCGATGAAGTCTTTGAGACATTCTGGCCCGACCTGCCAACCAAAGAAGCCACCAACGTCTTCCACGTCACCAAGCGCAAGATCAGCGAGCGGCTTGGCTATGAGCTGACGCAGTACGTCGGCGGCTTTTACCGCCCATCGGGGCAGTTGGCAATCCACTACGATGTGGCGCACTTCGAGCGCATCATCGAGAACGCGCGCCTGAATCCGCCCGATGATCCCAAAGTGTGGTACAGCGCGATCAAGCTCTATCGCACGCCGTTCCTGTACAAGAACGACATGGCATGGGTCGTCAAGCGCCGTGAGCAGCTGCGCCTTGCCTACGCCGAAGCCTTGATCGGCATCGCTCGGCTCTATCGCACCCAAAATGACACTGAGCGCTCAATTCACTTCTACCTGCGCGCCATGCGCGAAGTGCCGCAACGCGAAGATATCCATCGCGAGCTGATGTCGCTCTACAGCATGCGCGGCGAGATCACGAAAGCGATCGCGCAGTATGAGAAGCTCTCAGAGATCTTGCGCCGCACGCTCGGCATTCAGCCCTCCAAGGCGACACAGGCGATGTACAACAAGATCAGGGCGGGCAAAATGTGACCGCGTAGTTGGTATCGCTCTTTGACATGATATAAGTGCAAAAGCTGAAGCTCCATGCTACACTGAGCAGTGTGGCATGGAGCGTCGTCAATTTTGGGCAGGGTGCCGATGTCCACCAAAAGGAATCGCCGCAAGCAAGGCGCGTGGGGCGAATCGCACGCTGAGCAGGTGCTGAGGCGCGCGGGCTATCAGATTGTGGCGCGCAACTGGCGCTGCCCCGAAGGCGAGATCGACCTGATCGCGCAGCACGACGGCGACTTGGTCTTCATCGAGGTGCGCGGCTGTGCAGCAGGCATTGAAGCTGCCGCCGAGAGCATCTCAGCGCGCAAGTTGATGCGCCTGCGCAGCGCGGCGAACGCTTACCTGCACGACGCCAACTGCGGCGACGTCCCTTGTCGCTTCGATCTTGCTGCAATTGACTATCGCAGCGGCGCGGTCGAGATCGTGCGCGATGCCTTCAGCTGGTAGGCTGATCGCGCTGATTGGCGCCACAGGAGTCGGCAAGACGGCGCTCGCCATTCAGATCGCGCAGCGCTTCAACGGCGAGATTGTTAGCGCGGATAGCCGCCAAATCTACCGCTACATGGATATCGGCACCGCCAAGCCGACGCCTGCCGAGCGCGCTGCTGCGCCACATCACTTAATTGACGTCACTGATCCTGATCAGCCGCTCACTTTAGCCGAATATCAAGCGCTTGCCTACGCAGCCATTGCCGATATCCTCAAGCGCGGCAAGCTGCCGTTGTTAGTCGGCGGCACAGGGCAGTACGTGACAGCCGTGCTAGAGGGCTGGCGCGCGCCTGAGGTGCCGCCTGACCCCGCCTTGCGCGCCGAGCTGGAAGCTTTGCAGGCTGCGCACGGCACGGCGGCGCTCGTCGAGCGCTTGCGGGAGCTCGATCCTGAGTCAGCGGTGCGCATCGACCCGCGTAACGCGCGCCGCCTGATCCGCGCCCTCGAAGTCTGCCTGATCAGCGGCAAGCCGTTCAGCCAACAGCGCCGCAAGTCGCCGCCGCCCTACCGAGTCCTGGAAATCGGCTTGCAGTTGCCGCGCGAGACGCTCTTCCCGCGCCTTGACGCGCGCGTTGACCGCATGATGGAAGACGGATTGCTGGCAGAAGTCATCTCGCTGCAGCGGCGCGGCTACGATTGGCGGCTGCCGGCCATGAGCGGGCTCGGCTATGCGCAGTTGGGCGCGCACCTGCGCGGCGAGTGCAGCCTCGGCGAAGCGGTCGCTGCCATCAAGCGCGAGACGCGCGCCTTCGTGCGCCGCCAAGAGACATGGTTCAGGCATCACGGCGCGCCGCAATGGTTCTCAGCCGATCAAACTGCCGCAGTGCTAGAGCGGATTGCCGAATGGCTGCGAGAGGAAGCATAGCACATGGGCTTTTTCAGAAGATCGCTCCGCGAAAACTGGGAAGATCCGACTAGGCGTCTGATCATCATCTTCGCGCTGGGCTTCATCGGCGTTTTGATCGGCACGCGCTACTTCCCAGGCGTTGAGAGCGGTTTGGATTGTAACGGACTCTCGCGCCCGGTCATCACTGGCAACAATCAGTCCATCTTGGCGACGCGAGTTGACCCATCTGTGCTGGGCGTCCAGCTGATCATCCCGAAGCCGACCATCGCCGCCGACGAACCGCTGGTGATGGAAGTGCGCTTGGTCAACAACAGCTTGGCGCCGCTGACGCTCTTCTACGACGAGCCGAGCATCCGCTTTCGCTTCACGGGGCAAGAGCCGGGACTGGTCTTCGCCATTCAAGCGCTGGACGGTCGCGTGGTGGGCGAGCCGTTCACGGTACGTCCGCAAGTGCCGCAGCCGCAAGCCTTCGACCGAAACTTGCTGCGCGTGCTGCCGCCGCGCGCGCGATGCAACGTCCGCGTCGAGATCGATCCTGGGCGCTTGGCTGCCAGCGGCGTGACGGGCGGTCAGCAGTATCGCATCATCGCCGTCTACCGCAACGCCGCGCGCGGACAGCTGCCCGCGCCCGCGCCGCTCACGCCGACCCCGATCTTCGGCGATCAAGGCGTCTGGGTCGGCGAAGTCCGCTCGAATGATGTGGTGATCACAGTCAACCGCTGAGTGAGTTCACCAGCTTGAGGAGGTGCTGAGATGGACTATCATACGTTAGGCACGCTAAGAGTCTTGTTGAATCTGCTCGGCTATGGCGCGTTGATCGTCGGCGTCATCGCTGCGCTCATCAACGCAAGCGGGCCACTTGGCAGATTTGAGTTCCCGCTTTGCATCGTCCAGGTCATGATCGTCTTCTTGGTTGTGCTGCCTATGTTCGTTTTAGCAGAGCTGATTCAGGTCTTCGTGGACATAGCGCGCAACGTCAGCGCAGCGCGCTTCTCTGCTGAAAGCATCCAAAAGCGCCTGGATGAGCTGTACGAGCTAGAAACACGGCGCGAGCGGACGCGCAATCAAGGCTAAGGCAAGCGGGGGCAGGCGCGTCACGGCGCAAGGCTGTAGACGCGCCAGCCAGCGTAGGTATAAATCGGCTGCCGCGCCGCGAATTGCGCAGGCAACTGCTCGTGCGGCGCTAGGGCCAGATAGCCGCTCGGTTGTGGTGCGCTCGGCGCGCCGCCTGTGATCACGCGCACGCCTTCCGCGTGATAGAACAGAAGCTGATCGCTCGTCCAGACCTGCGCGTCGCGCGGCAGGGTCTTCAAGAATTGCGCCACCTCGTAGCGCGCGCCGAAGACGACGCGCCAACGCGCCTCAGCGCTCAAGAATGGCGCGCGCAAAAGTTCCGCCTTGTAGTCTACTGCTGTGTAGAGCGCGAAGAAGCTGCTCAGCAAGACGATGTGCATCAGGGGCGCGCGATACGGTTGCGGCAAGCTTCGCCAGAGCGGCGCAAGGCAGATGCGCAGCGCCTCAGCCGCCATGACTGCCGCGGGCGCGCTCAGCGCCAGCAGAAAGCGCCTATCATAGCTGAAAAATAGCCACCAGGTTGCGAAAAAGGGCAGGTAAAACGCCATCAGCAAGCGCGATTGCGCATGCCGCCGCGCTAGGGCGCGCGCCGCTGTGAACCACACGCCGAGCGTCAGCGCGTAGCCTGCGAACAGATAGTCAGGTTCGTTTGCGTAAGGCAGCAAGTTGCTCAGCGTGCGCTGCGCAAGCCACGTCCAGCCAGTCGGCGGCACAAGCGCGCCCATCGCGAGCAGATTGCGCACATACCACGCGCCGCAAGTTGCCAAGAGACCGGCGCCGATCGCTGCCGCGCCGATCAGCGCACGGCGCCAATCCATTTTGGCGATCAGCAATCGATCCGCGAAGTACAAT
Source organism: Chloroflexota bacterium (assembly GCA_017743585.1). Classification (GTDB taxonomy): domain Bacteria; phylum Chloroflexota; class Anaerolineae; order Aggregatilineales; family UBA2796; genus CP2-2F. The sequence goes on along the minus strand of JAGHYP010000024.1, from coordinate 8,529 downwards.
CCGAACGCGCTGATCAGCAGCAAGCCGCTGTTCTTCATCCAAGCTGCCAAGCCCGCCATGACGCCCGCCAAGAGCGCGTCCTGCCAAGCCTCTCTGCGCGCCCAGCGCGCCGCGAAGAGCGCGCTCATGCCGTAGAAGAAGCCGCACGGCAGGTCTGTGTAACCTGCCGATGCCCAATCCGTGAAGAGCGGCGCCAGCGCCAAGATCAGCGACGCGCCCAAGCCAATTGGCGCGTCGAAAAGCTCGCGTCCTAGCGCGTAAGCCACGCCTAGCGTGCCGACGCTGAACAAGGCGCCCAAAAACGCGGCAAGGCTATCGTTGAAGTCCGCCGAGAGCTGATGCGCGAAGGCGTAGAGCAGTGGCATGAACATCGGGTACGCTTCGTAGAGCGACTCTGCCTCAAGCGCAGGCAGCGCGCCGCTCAACGCGATCTGTTTGCCGAAGCGCGCATAGATCGCAATCGCGTCATCGCGATTGTAGAACCAATACGCGGCATTGAATAGGCACAAGACGGCAGTCAGGGTCAGCACGGCGATCGCGGCGCGCTGCGCAGGCAGGCGACGTGACGCGCTGTGGCGTTCAAAAGCGCTCGGCGAGCGCCACCAGAGGATCGCGCCGAGCGCGCCGAGCGCTAGAGAGACGCCGAGCGCGACCTGCAGCGCGATCGCCATGCCTAACAGCGCTTGCCACAGCATGCTCAGCGTGAGCGCGCCGCCGCCTAAGCCGAGCGCTGTGAGCCCTGTGAGCACGGGGTCACCGCGCACCAACAGCCGCGCCCAAAACCACTGGCTGCCCAAGCCGAGCAGCGCGAGCAGCCACGCCGAGATCATACGTGCTGCTTCACGATTTCCACTAGCTCGCGCGCGCGTTGCTGGAAGGTATGCTCTGCCAGCAGCCGTTGGCGCGCCGCTGCGCCGATGGCTTGCCGCGCTGAGTCGTTCGCCAGCAGCCAGCGATAGCGCTCAATGGCTTCTTCCGCGCTCTGCACCACGATGATCTCGCGACCCGGCTCAAACCACGTCTCAACGCCTAGATAAGGATTCGCCACGATGCACGCGCCCAAGCTCGCCAGCTCAAACGGGCGCGCGCTGGACGACGCAAAGACCGATGCATGCGCCTTGCGCGTGATGCACAAGTTGATCTTGGCGCGGCAAGCGTACTCGCGCAGCTTGCTGAACGAGAGATACGGCAGCATCTGAGCGCGCCCTAAACTGCCCAGCCCTTTGCCGCGCACGGCAAAGCGCGCCTCAGGCATGGCGCGGCTAGCGGCGCTCAACATGCCCTCAATCCACTCTTCGCGATACTCGCGCGTGTGACCGTAGAAGAAGATATCGATGTCTTTCGGCACGTTCACAGGCTTGAAGACGTCAGGATCGGCGCCGTAGTACAGCACGTGCGCCTGGCGCGCGCCGAGATCGCGCAGGAGTTGCGCGCCGCCGTAGCTGTTGGAGATGAACGCCGCGTATTCGCTCAGGTCGGCGCCGTAGTACATCTTGAAGCCGCTGGAGAAGCCCGCGAATTGCGGCAAGCTGGCAGGTACGTCGCCATCGTAGTACAGCACGGGCCTGCCGAACTTGCTCTGCACATGCGTAGCCAAGCCGACCACGTGATTGAGCGGGATGGTCAGGAAGATGACTGCGTCAATATCGGGGTGCGCTTTGAACGTGCGATCCATGAAGGCGCGCCAGCGCGGCATGATGATGCGCTGTGCCAGCTCACGCTGCAAGCGCTCGACGCGCGTCTCACCGCTGCGCGCCGTCTCAACGGGCTTCTCCTTGCCCAAGCTGCGCCTGAGCAGAGCGCGGATCAGCTTAAAGGCATCGCCCTGGGCGCGGACAGGATTGGGAAGCGCGCGCCACCACAAGCTCTCGATAGCCGGCCCTTGGTAGGTCGTGGCGAGGACGTCCACCCCGATCTCGTACAAGCCTTTGAGCAGCTGCCACCAAGCGGGCGTCGCGCTGAAGGGCTGCCGTAGGTCGAGCGAAGAAGCGACGATCAAAAGTTTCATAGGCGCGTCGGAATATAACTTAGCTTGTGTCTCGCGGCGCTTTTCAACACGAATCACCTTCTGAATTGCGCTGAGGCTGCCTATCTCAGCGAACCTAGCCGCTTGCAAACGTTATTCGCACTCAGGACGCTCAGAACAACGTGAGCTGCTCAGGCGGGGCATCAGCGGCTGCTGAAGCGCTCTGTCGGCTTGCCCATTCTGCCAAAAGCTGCGGAATTTTGCGGAAGTCGGCTTCCATCTGCGGCTTGAGCGTCTCCATATTGCGCAAGACGGCGGCAGGATGATAGAGTGGCAAGTAAGCGCGCCCGTTCTCCCAGCGCGCTCGCCCGTGGATTTGCGAGATTTTGGCGTTCGGGAAGAACAAAGCCATGCTGAAGCGGCCGAGCGTGACGATCACTTTGGGCGCGATCAGCGCGATCTGGCGGTGAAGATAGGCTTGCGTGCAAGTCGCAATCTCTTCAGGCAACGGATCGCGATTCTCAGGCGGGCGGCACTTGACCACGTTCGTGATGAAGACCTGCGAGCGCCGCATGCCGATCATGCTCAGCAGCTCGTCCAAGAGCTTGCCGGATGGCCCGACGAATGGCAAGCCTTGCTGATCTTCATGGAAGCCCGGCCCTTCGCCGATGAACATGACCTCAGCAGCGCAGTCGCCGTCGCCCGGTACGGCTCGCGTGCGCCCTGCCGCGTGCAATGGACACTTGGTGCAAGCGCGCACCTCGGCCGCAATATGTTCAAGCGCAGCGCATCGCTGCTCAGGCGTTAGTGACTCAATCATAAGCCATATGCTCCTCGCTTAAGTGTTCAATTGATGGCTGTTAGGACGCCCTTGCGAGAGCAGGTCGGTGAAGGCGACGCGCGCTTGCAAGGCTCGCCAGCGCGCTGAGAAGCGCTCTGCATAGGCTGCGTCGAGCGGCGTCAAGTGCATCAGATAGGCGTCCTCGTTATTATTGCGGTAATAGCCCTTGCGCACGCTCACGATCTGAAACTCATACTTTCGATAGAGATTGATGGCGGGCACATTGCTCACGCGCACTTCTAAGACGCTGTAAGTGGCGCCCAGAGCCATGCTGCGCAGCACCATGCCTGCCAATACCACTTCGCCCAAGCCTTGTCCGCGCCAATCGGGATGTATGGCGATGGTGCTGATGTGCGCCTCGCCTTCGATCAGCCACATGCCGCCATAGCCGACGATGATCGGCAGCTCAGCCGCTTTTTCCAAGACGACCATGTGCGCGCTGCGGTTATCGTTGATCTCGAAGACGTATGAATTCATCGACCAAGGCGTCTGGAAGGCGAGCTGATCGATCTGCATCACGTGCGGAATGTCCTGCAAGCGCATGTAGCGTAGCGTGTACATTCTCTCTCATCCTCATGGATGCTTCTCACGGATGCGGCACGCCCGGCTGATGCAAATAGAAAGGCACAGCGCGTAGTGGATCGCCCGACTCGCCGTCTCGAAAGCGCGCCCAAGCGCGCTCAGCCAAAAAGGCAGCGCGCCGCAGCGACCAGGCAGGCGTGGCGAGCTGCAGTTGACGCCCTCGCGTAGCGTTCAGCGTGTGAACTGCCTGATAGACGCTGTGATCTGCCTCGCCTGCCAGGCGCGTTGGCGTGTGCGGCGCGCTGAACATCTCGAAGAGCGCTAGCGGGGTCTCGATGCGCGTCTCGCTTGCGATCCGCCACTCCTGTGCAGACCAGACATAGGCGGCGCCGCACACCCTGCCGCGCCCCGCCTGTGCGAAGACGATCAAGCGCTCGGTCAGCGGCGGCTGCGCTGCCGCCACGATCTCTAGAGTCGGAATCGCCAGCAGCGGCAAGTTCAAGGCAAGCGCGAAGCTCTGCGCCACGCTGAAGCCGACGCGCAAGCCGCTGAACGAGCCAGGCCCTTGCGCAACGGCGAGATGCGTCAGATCGCGCGGACTCAAGCGCGCTTGCCGCAAGGCGCTTTGAATGGCCGGCACAAGCTCAACCGTGTGATGGCTCTCGGTCTGCCAAGTATGCTCAGCGTATATCGCGGCGCCGTCGTGCAACGCTAAGCTCACTGTGCGCGTTGCGGTATCCAGAGCCAGCAGCATAGCGCGCCCCTATAGGATCAGCATTGCGTCGCCTAGGCTGTAGAAGCGATACTGCGCCTCGATGGCGACCTGATACGCGCGCAGGGTCAGCTCGCGCCCGGCGAAGGCGCTCACCAACATCAGCAGCGATGACTTGGGCAGATGAAAATTGGTGATGAGCGCGTCCACAGCGCGGAACCGGAAGCCAGGCATGATGAACAGCTCAGTCTGTGCGCTGAAGGGGCTCAACGGACGCTGAGCGCAGCGCTCAGCTGCTTCGTAGCCGGCGCTGTGCAGTTGCTCAGGCGGCGTGCCGAGCGCGTAGAGCGCTGCCGTCTCTAGGGTGCGCATTGTGGTCGTGCCGACGGCGAAAAGGCGCCCGCCGCGCAGCTTGACCTCGTTCAGCTGCTCGGCAGCCTCAGGCGATAGCTCAGCGTATTCGGCGTGCAAGCGGCGCGCCGCGATTTGCTCCTCGCGCAACGGCAAAAACGTGCCAAGACCGACGTGCAAGGTGCAGTAGACGATTGGCACGCCCATTGCGCGGATGCACGAGAGCAGCTCAGGCGTGAAGTGCAAGCCAGCGGTCGGCGCCGCCGCCGAGCCTTCCACACGGCCGTAGACCGTCTGATAGCGCTCGGGATCGCTCAGCTTTTGACGGACGTATGGCGGCAGCGGCAATTCGCCGATCTGCTGCAGGTATAGCTCGATTGGCGCGTTGAACTGAAGCACGCGCTGCGCGCCCTCGCGCACTTCGCAGATTTCCGCCTGAACCTCAGGCGCGCCTTCCAGCCGCAAGCGCGTGCCGACCGTCAGACGTTTGCCGCCCAGGAGCGCCAGCCAGCGCTCAGCGCTCAGTTTTTGCGCGAGCAGAATCTCAACTGCGCCGCCGCTCGGCACTTTGCGCGCCTGCAGCCGCGCTGGGATGACGCGCGTCTGGTTCAGGACGAGCGCGTCGTCCGGCGTCAGATATTCGGGCAGATCGCGGAAGGTGCGATGCTCGAGCGCGCCGTCTTGCCGATGCACCACCAAAAGTCGCGCTGCGTCGCGCGGCTCGACCGCCGTCTGCGCGATGCGCTCAGGCGGCAGCGCGTAATCGAAATCTTCAAGACGGCAAGTCGGCACGCTCATATCTGGATGAATTGTGCTGCATTCAATACGAACAGCGTAGCAGCGTGATGGTCGCCTTTGCTGTATGGCGCGCACGCTTCGCGGATGGCGGCGATCACGTCTTCCACTTGTGCTTCGTCCACGCCGATGACCAATGTGGTGTTGCCGCGCCGCAAAAAGCCGCCCATGCTGGCGATCTGCGTGACAGGGAATTTCCGCTCCACCAGCGCGCGCGAAGTGGCTTCAACCGCATCCGCCATGATGATGGCGATAACGAGCTTCTTCATAGGTGACCATCTCTGCTAGATTTGCTCAAAATGCTCAACGTCCAAGACGAAAATGGTCGCGCCGCCAACTTCAACCTCGACGTAGTTGTAGAGCGTCATCCCGCTGGGCGTTGTGCCGGTCGCCATTGGCATGTAGCGCATACGGCGCTGAGTGGAGGCCGTGAGCAAGCTGACGACTGTTTCAACGTGCGCATCTTCCACGCCGACCAAGAGCGTGGTATTGCCTTGCCGCAAAAAGCCGCCCGTCGAGCCGATCTGCGTCACGCGGTAGCCTTTTTCAGTCAGCTTGCTCACGACATAATCTGAGTCTTGATCCTGAACGGCCGCCACAATCAGCTTCATGGCTAATGATATTCCCTGCAAGGGCGCGTGCGCCAGATGTGCGATGAGTGTAACACACTTCAGCGCTTAGCTTTCAGGAGGGCCACGTCGGAGTTGGCGCAGGCGTTGGCGTCTCGCTGCCGGGCGGGGCGGGCGGCGAATCGCGCGAGATATTCGGCACTTGGATCGCCACGCGATAGGCAACGTTGTTCTCGATCCACTGAATGCGCCCTTGCGTCTGCCGTTCGTAGTTCCACAGTTGCGCCAGCGCCACGCCGCTGATCCAGCGCGCTTCGCCGCTGGCGGCCACCTCAGCTAGGCGAAAGGGCGCCGTAAGCGGCCAACCGACTTCAGGCAGAGCGGGGTTGCGCGGCTCTTCGTAGACCGTGATCCAAGCGCCGGCTGGCACGAACAGCGCGCGTTGTGGATTGATAGTGCGGCAGCGCTCCAAAATGGCGATGTAAGCGTTGTTCGCCCAGCCGCGGTAGCTGCGAATGGTGCGCAGGCCGCGCGAGACGTTCAAAGTCAGGCTCTCCTGCGCGGCATCTTCGCTCGGCGGAAATTCTTGCGCCGCAAGGTCGGGCAGATCGTAGAAATTCAGGTCGCGGATGATGAATTCAAGGAAGCTGCGCATGGTCACTTCATCGAGGTAAGTCTCAGAGACTTCCTCGCCGCCCGGCGGCACAAAACTGACCCATATCAGCCGTCCATCGCCGTAGAGGGTGCAGGCCGGCAGGCGATTCAAGCGCTCGCGCGGCGATTCGTTCAGGATGATCCGATCAAGGCGCATCACAATCGTGTTCGGATTGCGATCCCAGCTGATCACCTCGCCTTGTGGCTGCGCGGCTGGATTCGGTTCAGGCGCGGCAGCGCCGCAGGCAGCTGCGAGCAGGACACTGCACAGAACGGCAAATCTTCGCCAGATGAGCATTCAACTCCTCCGCCTAAGCGCATTGGCGTGCCGAATTATAGCACGTCTTGATATGCTTGATATGGCTGTGTGTGCTTCGCGCCTGAGCGAAGCACAGCGCGCTGAATCAGGCGGACCGAATTGAGCGCTGATGCGGTAGCGAACTCGCCCGCTGGCACGCTGCCGGCGCACAAGACTGCCAAGCCGCGCGTTGATTCGAGGGGCGCGGCTACACTTTATTAGGACTCTATCAGCGCTGATGCAGGTGAGGCCGGTTTCCCGCGCGCGGCCTCAGTTCTCGCTCGGCAGACCGCACAGGCCTGTGCCACAAGCACAAGTCTGCGCTGAGTCGCTGCGTTGGCTCGCTGCGCCGCGCAGGCTGATCTCGCCAATTTGCACCACAACGCGCGAGAGCTTGCGCTTGGCGTTCGGCGCGCCGCACTCAGGACAAGCCACTTCGTCAGCTTTATCAGCGCTCACGCGCTTCTCAAAGGTCTCGTTACAAGTCTGGCAGACGTATTCGTAAATCGGCATGTCTTGTTCTCCTCACCTCAGAAGCCATTCTAGCCGTGTGTGCAAAGGCGCGTGGCAGCACGAGCGCCTAATTTAGACCGGTTGGCTCAGGCTTATCGGCTAGTAGCCGAGCGCGCTGCGCACAATCGCTCTCGCCTCGTCAATAGCAGGCCTCAGAAGATTGTAGTCGAAGTTCTCGCCGTCGCGCTGCAAGTAGCGCGCAAACCACGCCAGCGCGCTTGGAATGCCCTCTTCAGCGTTCAGCAAGCCATGATCGCCGCCAGCGACGATCAGCAACTGCACAGTGCGTCCCGCAGCGCGCATCCGATTGAACAGCGCCCGCGATTGCTCCACTGAGACCTCAGTATCGGCATCGCCGTGAATCAGCAAGAGCGGCGTGCTGATCTCGGCCGCCCAATAGGTGGCGCTGCGCTCGCGGAAGGCGGCGGGATTGCTACGCGTATCAGCGCCGATTAGCTCCAAGTACGCGCCGCTCTCTAGATCGGGGCGCTCTTTTGCCCACATGAACAAATCTGCCAGGCCACTGGTGGTCGCCGCCACCTTGATCGCGCTACCGAGCCGCCGCAAGGCGATGTAGGTCATCAGCGCGCCGCGCGAGCTGCCGAACATGGCAATCCGATCCATATCCACGTTAGGGCGACTCTGCAAGAGCGGGATCAGGTTCAGCACGTCGTTTACATCGGCGCCGCCGAGATTATCGAAGCCTTCGCTGCCGCCGCCGCCGCGATACTGCGAAGCGACCACTACAAAGCCCGCTTCTGCGAACGGGATGAACTCATAGCCGCGCAACGCGCCGACGTCCCGATTGCCGCCGCGGTTGTAGATCAGGGCAGGGAAAGTTCCTTCGCGGCGCGGCTCGGTCAGGAAGCCGTTGATGCGCAGGCCGTCGCTGAAATACGTGATCCGATAATAGTTCGTCGCCTCAGTCTGCGCGTAAAGCGAGATGCCCAAAAGGTCGCCGTTCTTCGGCTGCGATGGCAGCTCAGCCGCGCCGTCGGAGATCGGATCAGCGGCGCTGTGAACGGGCAGCGCTCGCCAGTCGCCCTGAACGCGCAGGTAGCGCACGGCGACCCAGCCTGCAGTGCTGCCGTAGCGCACGCGCAACCACGCCGAGTCGGCGCTGCGCGCAAAGGCGTGCAAAGTCGTGCCCGCTCTCAGCAAGGCGATCTCAGAATAAGTTGTGCCGGGGCCGCTGCGCAGCCGCAGCAGCGTTGTGGTGATGACCGTGACAGATTCTTGGGCGAGCGCCGCGCCAAAGCCGCCGATCAACAGCAGAATTGCCAAAGATAGGACACCGACGCGTTGTAT
>JAGHYP010000023.1 GCA_017743585.1 Chloroflexota bacterium | reverse complement strand
CTTGAGGCTGAGCGGCGCACTTTCGTCAGCCACACGGCAGGCGTGCTGAGCTACTATCGCTCAGCGCCGAAGAACGCGGTCAATCAAGCGCCGCTCGTATTGATTCACAGCGTGAACGCGGCCGCCTCTGCTTACGAGATGCGTCCGATCTTTGAGCAGTATCGCGGCAAGCGACCGATTTACGCGCTCGATTTGCCCGGTTTTGGCTTCTCTGAGCGCTCGGATCGCCGCTACACGCCGCAATTGTTCAGCGAGGCGATTGCCGACCTGCTGCGCACGCAGGTGCGCGAGACGCAACCTGCGGATATCGTCGCGCTCTCGCTCGGCTGCGAATTTGCGGCGAGTGTCGCGCTTGCCATGCCCGAGCGCGTCCGCTCGCTGGCGCTGATCTCGCCGACGGGTTTGGCGCGCAGGCGCGCCAACAGCGCTCAAAGAGCTGTAGAATTCGGAATCTCAGATTGGCTGTATCGCATATTCAGCTTTCCGCTGTGGAGTCAGGCGCTCTACGACTTGCTGACAACGCGCGCCAGCATTCGTTTCTTCCTGAAGCAGAGCTTTGAAGGCGCGCCTGATGAAGGTCTACTCGCTTATGCGTACGCTACGTCACATCGACAAGGTGCGCGCTTCGCGCCGTTGTATTTCCTCAGCGGCAAGCTCTTCTCTGCCGATATTTTCGAGCGGGTTTACCTTCGGCTGCGCGTGCCGACGCTCGTCGTGTACGATCAGGACGCCTTCACGCGCTTTGACGCGCTGCCGAGCTTGCTCGAGCAAAATGACCACTGCCAAGCTGTGCAAATCGCGCCGACGCGCGGCTTGCCACACTTTGAGCGCATGGCTGAGGTCGCTGAGGCGCTCGAGGCGTTCTGGGCGCAGCTTGGCTAGCGTGCGCTCGCTACCGCTGAAAATCAGTGTGAGGCGCTCTGAAGTCTGCATTGAGGATGTGTCACGCCTTCGCTAGGCGCGCTAGGATGTAGAGCTTGAGGCAGCGCAGGCGCGGCGAGTCCGTCAGCCGTTCGTAGAGCAGGGCGAGCCGAAAGAGCGGCACTGAGAACGCCATGTAAAACGGATTGCCGATGAACTCGAGTTGCTCTAGGCGCAGCCCTGAGCGCTCAGCAAGGCGGTTGAGCGCTCGGCGCGTGTTGGCTCGGTAAAACGTCGGATGCGATTCGTGCGCAGGACGCCGCAGCAGGCGATTGAGCGCCAGACGCCGCGCTGCCTCTGGCAAAAGGCGGCTCAGGAGTGGCACGTAATTGTGCGCGTTGGTCGTCAGCAGGATCACCTTGCCGTGCGGACGCAACACGCGCGCCATCTCGTCAAAGGCACGCTCGGGCTGCGAGAGATGCTCCACAACCCATTGCGAGGCGATTACATCGAAGCGCTCGGCGCGGAATGGCAATCGGTAAGCCGTGGCGAGGACGGGCAGCTGCACCACGCGATTGCGGCGCAGATCGTCCGCCACAAGGTCTATGCCGACGCTGCGCGCAGCGCGCCGTATAGCCTCTGCCGCCAGAGAGTCGCGCCCGCAGCCGAGATCGAGCAGCGTTGAATCAGGTGTGAGCGCTGCAGCTAGCCACTGTGCGTAGCGCTCTCCTGCGTTCACAAAGTTCGGATAGCGTCTATCGAAGAGCGCTTGGCAGCGGCGATAGCGCTGACTCTGTGTGTAGGCGCTCATGGCAGATCAGCGCTTGGCGATCAGGCTGGTATCGCCGCCTTGCGCGCGCAGCTCGGCGCGTTGCGCGTCGGTCGGGATGTTCATCAGCACCACGAGCCGCTTGACCAGCTGCGCAAAGGCAGGCGCTGCTGTCTCGCTGGCGAAGCGCCCAACTTTGTCCAGTTTGACCAAGATGCTCACGCGCGGCTCATCCGCAGGCAAGAAGCCGACGAAGGTCGCTATGCTCAGCTCAGGATCGTACAGCCCAGGGCACGTCGCGCAGTAGATTTGCGCTGTGCCGGTCTTGCCGGCAATGGTGTACCCCGGCACGCGAGCCTGTTTGCCTTCGCCGATGTTCACCACTTGCACCATGATATCCGTGATGCGCCGCGCTACATCAGCGGAGATCGGCGTGCGGATAGCAGTCGGCACGGCGTAGTACTCGCGGTCGCCATCAACCGTCTTCAAGCGCACATGCGGCTGCATCATCTGACCGCCGTTGGCGATCGCGTTCACAAACGAGAGCATCTGGATCGGCGTGACGGTCAAGCCTTGCCCGAAGCTGTTGGTGGCGAGGTCGGAGTCGCTCCAGTACAGGTCGTTTGGCAGGCGCAAAATGCCCGCCGCTTCGCCTTCGAGGTCAATGCCCGTCGGTTGCCCGACGCCGAAGCGCCGCAAGCCTTCGTAAAACTCGGTTGGCCCTAGCACGTCCACTGCCAGCCACGTCGTGCCGAGATTCCACGAGTGCACAAGGATATCCACAAAGCTCTGCGAGCCATGCGCGGCGCGATCCCAATTGTAAATGCGCCTGCCGCCGACTGTGCGGAAAGGACTCCCTTCGTAGTACGTTGAGTCTTCTGAAACCTTGCCCGACTCAAGAGCGAGCGCAGCCGTGACGATCTTGAAGACTGAGCCCGGCTCGTAGGTATCGCTGATGGCAGGATTGCGAATGGTCTCTTTGCTGGCGCGGAAGTAAACGTTCGGATCGAAAGTGGGGTAAGAGGCCATGGCGAGGACTTCGCCCGTGCGCGGATTCATGATCAGGATCGTGCCGCCGGTCGCGCCGTAGCGATTGATTGCATCGTAAAGCTCGCTCTCAGCCAAGTGCTGAATGCTGCGATCAATCGTCAGGTAGATGTCGCGTCCAGGCGGCGGCTGCTCGCCCAGAATCGCCTCGAAAGGGATGTGACTGCGCTCTGTGAGGCGGCTCTGACCTGCCAGATCGTCATTGTAGCCGCCTTCTACGCCGACGTAACCGCGCCGCAAGTGGCCTTCCCAGCCCACGAAGCCGATCGCGTGCGCCGCCAAGCTGTTGTGTGGATAGATGCGCTTCGGCTCTGGATCGATGATGACAGCCAGCAGATTCAAGCGCGCCACTTTCTGCGCTACCTCCGCGCTGACGGGCTGCCGCGTGACCAGCTCGTATGGCGCGCGGCTGCTCGCCAGGCGCAAGATGCGCTCTTCATCCTCGCCCAGCGCCTCCGCCAGCGCGCGCGCGAAACGCGCCTTATCCGAGATGTACGCCGGGCTGATGCCAATCCGATACTCAGTTGTGTTGGCAGCCAGAAGCTCGCCGTTGCGGTCGAAAATGCGCCCGCGCTCAGGGAAGCGGTCGTTAATTGTGCGATAGTTGCTGCTAGCGAGGCGCTGCAGATAAGCTGCCATATCCAGCTGAAACTGGAACGAGGTAAGGCGCGCGAAGAGCAAGATACCTGTGATGACAAGTACAAAGGTGAGCAGAGAAAGCCGTCGGTTGAGGCTCGCTCGCATGTGCAAAGCTCCTACGGCGCGCCGCCGCTGTTCATCCACTGCTCAAATTGGCGCAGCAAGATATCCCACTGCTGACGAACCCAGCCTTCAAAAGTCTCGTCGTAGACCAAAGTCGGCGTGGGCAGCAGGAAAGGCGTGGGCGTAGCGCGCACGGGCGAGTAGCCCTCCACCACGATGTATTCGAGGTCTTTGGCAGTGGCGGGCGCAAAGCCGAGCTGTTGCGCGCGCCCGCGCAAAGTGTTGATGTTGCGCTGCTGGGCGATCTGCGCCTGCATATCGCTGATGGCGCGCTGTAAGAACTCGCGCGTGCGCTGCAGCTCCAGCAGGTTGATGCCTGTAGTGGCAGTGACCGTCGCTTGGGCAAGGTAGAGCGCGCCGATGAAAATTGCCACGCTGGCGATCAGGACGATGATCGCCACAGTTTGCGCCGGCGAGCGCCACGGCATCTGTGGCACAGCTTGCCGAATTGGCGTTGAAAGCTCGCGTTTATCCGTCATGGCGCAGCAGTATACCCGATCAATCTCTTCTCTGCGCGCGCTCAATGCGTCTCTGGGCAGGTGCGCCACGCCGATACACTGTCCTTCTAGTATACCAGAAGAGCCCGTGCAAGCGCCTGAGCGAGCAATTTTCGCCCATCAGCAGCCGATCTTGTGCTGTTTGCCCAAAGGCTTTTGACATAACTCACCATGACGGTATATTTTTTAGGGCAGACGGGCATTGAGGCAGCAAATGCGCCTCGATTCGTCGCCTGAATCCATAATTTCGCAGCGTGTGCAAGAGGAAACACATATGAGGATGTTCAAACTGTTTGCTGTTGTGGCTGTCTTGGCGTTGATTGGGCAGGTCTTTGCTGCAGCACCTGTCAGCGCCCAAGACAAGGTGATCAAGATCGCTTCGCAAAGCCCGCTCTCGGGCGGTCAGTCGCTGCTCGGCACAGCTATTCGCAACGGCGCAGAGCTGGCGATCATGCAGCTGGGCAAGCAAGTGGAAGAGCTCGGCTTCAAGCTGGAGTTCGTGCCGTTCGATGACCAAGCCACGCCTGACGTCGGCGTTGCGAACGCTCAGAACATCGTGAACGACGCCGCCATCTTGGCTGTGATCGGTCATCTGAACAGCGGTGTGGCGCTGCCCTCCTCAGAAATCTACAATCGCGAGAACCTGGTCATGATCTCGCCCGCCAACACGAATGTGAGGATCACGGATCGCGGCTACCCGACGGTCAACCGCGTGTGCGGGCGCGATGACGCGCAGGGCGCGGCAGGCGCGGACTACGCCGTTAAAGAGCTGAAGATCAAGACTGCGTTCGTGCTGCACGATAAGACCGCCTATGGCGAGGGCGTGGCGACCTTCTTCGCGCAGGCGCTCGAAGAGGCAGGCGTGGAAGTGGTGGGCTTCGAAGGCACGACTGAGACCGCCAACTTTGACGCCGTGATCACGCCAATCCTCGCTCAACAGCCCGATCTGGTCTACTTCGGCGGCATCTACAACCAAGCGGCTGTCTTCTTCCGCCAAGCGCGCGAGAAGGGCGTGAAGTCGAAGTTCATGGGCCCAGACGGCATGGATAGCTCCGACTTGGTCAAGATCGGCGGCGAGGCGGTCGTCGGCATGATCTACACCACCACAGCCGGTCCTGCGTCGCTGTACCCAGCTGCGGCTCAGTTCGTGGAAGACTACAAAAAGCAGTTCGGCGCCAGCCCTGAGGCATATGCAGCTGAGGCGTACGCTGCTACGCAGATCGTGATCAACGCGCTCGTCAAGGCGATCAAAGAGAACAAGGGTGAGATGCCCACGCGCGCTCAGGTCGCCGCAGCGGTCCGCGCCACTGAGGACTTCGAGACGGTCATCGGCAAGATCAGCTTCGATGCCAATGGCGACCCGAAAGTTGCGACCTACTATATCTTGGAAGTCGCCAGCGCCGATCCTGAGAAATGGGGCGAGAACCCGCTGATCACCAGCGTGCAGGCGCCTTCGCCGCTGACCGCCAAGGAGATGATGGACAAAGAGAAGATGGACGAAGAGAAGAAGGACAAGTAACTGCGCAAGTGCCGCGCCTAACAGGCGGCTAGCTAACAAGGGAGGCTCATCTTCGCCTCCCTTGTTTGTGTAGCATAAGGTGGAGCGCCCCCGTATGACCGCTGTCCCAAACTTAGCAAGTGCATTATCGCGCAGCCGCTTGCTGAACGGCGCTGCTGAGTGGTTTCTTCAATACTTCCTCAAGCCCATCGGACAAATTCTTCTATTCGCCGTCATCGCGGGCAGCAGCATCTCGCTGCTGGCGCTGGCGGTCGGGTTCGTGCTGCAGACCGATTGGCACGGCATTGATATCCTGCGCGTGCCTGCGCGCATCAACCTCTTTGAGCAAGTGGTGCGCCAGCTGCCGAACATGCTCTTGGACGGCATCACCATCGGCTTTGTGTACGCAGTGATCGCGCTCGGCTACACAATGGTCTACGGCGTGTTGAAGTTCATCAACTTCGCGCACAGCGAAATCTTCATGATGGGCGCTGTGGTGGGCTACGAAGTGATGATCCGCCTGCGCGACGGCCAGCTGCTGAGCGAATTGCCGCCGTTGGTGGTGATCATCCTGATGATCGGCGCGGCGATGCTCGTTTGCGGCGCCGCCGCGGTAGTCGTGGAGCGCGTCGCCTACAAGCCATTGCGCGGAGCGCCGCGCCTTGTGCCGCTGATCTCAGCGATTGGCGTCTCGTTTTTCCTGACCGACTTCGTGCGCGCCTTCCAAGCGCTCAACCGCAATATTTTCAACATGCCCTATCCAACTGACCTTGTGCCGTTCTTCGGCGCGCGCATCAACATTGCGGAAGGTCTCTCGACCACGAATACCACGCTGATCATCATCATAAGCGCGATCATCATGCTGGTCGGCTTGAATTACTTCGTGAATGCCACCAAGATTGGCAAGGCTATCCGCGCCGTCTCACAAGACCAAGCGACGGCCAGCCTGATGGGCATCAACGTGAACTTGATGATCACGATCACGTTCATGGTCGGCGGCGCTCTGGGGGGCGCGGCGGGCGTGCTATACGGCCTGAAGACGACGAATGTGACGCCGTACATCGGCTTCATCCCGGGCCTGAAAGCGTTCACGGCGGCTGTGTTGGGGGGCATTGGCAATATCACAGGCGCAGTGCTCGGCGGTTTGCTCCTAGGCATGTTGGAGGCCTTCTTCTCGGCACTCTTGCCGTACTTCCCCGCGCTCGGCTTGGGCTATAGCGATATTTTCGCTTTCGCCGTGCTGATCCTTGTGCTGCTGTTCCGTCCCACTGGTCTGCTCGGCAAGAAAGTGGATGAAAAGGTTTAGAGAATGGCAACGCAATCGCTTTTGCAAGAGAGAGCGTCACGGCTGAATTGGCGCGAGGCGCTGCCGACCATTTTTGCCATCCTATATGTGTTGATCGTCTTTAGTCTGCTGCGCAGTCTCAATCGCGCCGACCTGTGGTTTCCAACTTACTCCTCGATCCTCTTTCCGCTGTTCGTCTTCTCGCCGTTCATCATCTTCGCCTTGAAGATTCCTTTCGCGCTGCGTGCCGTGCTTATCGCGATCATCGGCCTAGTGCTGATGCCGATCTTAGGGATGCAAGACTCGTTCTACCTAGAGCTGATCACACAGATCGCGATCTTCGCCGCGATGGCGATCGGCTTGAACGTGGTGGTCGGCTTCGCGGGCTTGCTGGACCTAGGCTATGTGGCGTTCTTCGCCGTTGGCGCGTATTTATGGGGCATTTTCACCTCGAACGCCAATACGATTGTGCGCATCAGCGGCGCGCAAGCGGCGCCTGAGCTGTTCTGGCTATTCCTGTTCTTGGGCGTGATCGCCGCAGCGATCACGGGTATCTTGCTCGGCCTGCCAGTGCTACGGCTGCGCGGCGACTATCTGGCAATCGTGACGCTCGGCTTCGGCGAGATCATCCGCATTTTGGTCAGCAACCTGAGCAATATCTCATCCAATCGGCGCAATCCGATCAACATCACCAATGGCGCGCAAGGCTTGCCGGGCATTCTCAGCCCACCGCTGCCGGACTTCATGTTCCAAGCAGTGGAAAGCCTGACCAACAGCCTTGGCTTGCCCGTGAACAACGTGCGCGCCTTCACCTATCAGCTGTTCTACTACGGCTTGGTACTAATTGTGTGCGCTTTGTCGGCGCTGATCGCGGCGCGCTTGGATAACTCGCCGATCGGGCGCGCTTGGACGGCGATTCGCGAAGATGAGGTGGCAGCTCAGGCAATGGGCGTGCCCAAAGTGAAGATGAAACTGCTCGCCTTTGCGCTCGGCGCCTCGTTCGCAGGCGCAATGGGCGTCATCTTCGCGGCGCGCAATACGTTCGTCAGCCCTGAGAGCTTCAGCTTCATCCAGTCCATTTTCATCCTCGCCGTTGTGATCGTAGGCGGCATGGGTAGCATTCGCGGCGCGATCTTCGGCGCGGCAATCGTGACCTTGCTCAACTTGCAGGTCTTGAAGAATTTCTCACTTCAGATCAACGCGCTCAGGAACATTGATTGGGTCGTGCCGATCATAGATTTTCCGATCCGCAACTGGCCTCAGCAGCTCGAGCCTGCTCGCTACGAGCGCCTTGTCTTCGGTTTGCTGCTGATCGTTATGATGATCTTCCGCCCGTCAGGGCTTCTGCCCGCCAAGCGCCGTCAGCTGGAGCTGCAGGGGGAGCGCGCAGAGAGGATTTCTGAGAAAGAGCTTACGGCCGACGTCGCTGAGATCAGACCTGAAGACCTGCTCAGCGCTCCGGCTGCGATAGGCGAGGCGAAAGAGGCCAAGGCGGCGAATGCGGCGGATATCGCTGAAGATTTGCCCGCTGATCAGCCGCCTACTCCTGGGGAAGGCTTGCCTGACGAGCCGAAGGAGAAGCCCTAAGTCATGCCGCTCTTGGAAGCCAGAGGCGTCACGAAGCGCTTTGGGGGCTTGATTGCAGTTCAAAACGTGGACTACTGCATCGAGCCCCACACCATCAATGCCATCATCGGACCGAACGGCGCGGGCAAGACGACCTTCTTCAACTTGATGACGGGCATCTACACGCCTGACGAAGGTAGGATCATTTTTGACGGCAAGGATATCACTGGACTCAAGCCGAATAGGATCAATCAGGCAGGCATTGCGCGCACTTTTCAGAATATTCGGCTTTTCGGCGCGATGACCGTGATCGAAAACTGTCTGGTCGGGATGCATCGGCGCTTGCACGTCGACTGGGTGCAAGCGATCTTGCGCCCGCCGGCTTTCAACAGACAAGAGCGCGAAGCGCAGCGGCGCGTCGAAGAGCTATTGGACTTCGTCGGCTTGCGCGATAAGGCAAACGAAGTGGCGAAGAACCTGCCGTATGGCGATCAGCGCCGTCTAGAGCTCGCGCGCGCGCTGGCGAGCGAGCCGAAGCTGCTCTTGCTCGACGAGCCGACTGCAGGCATGAACCCGCAAGAGACAGCGGCGGCAATGCAGCTCTTCCGCGCCGTGCGCGATGAGTTCGGCATCACCGTCCTGCTGATCGAGCATGATATGCGCGTGGTGATGGGCATCTCGGAGCGCGTCACTGTGCTGGATTACGGGCAGAAGATCGCCGAAGGCTCGCCTGAAGAGGTGCGGCGCAATCCGCGCGTGATCGAGGCATACTTGGGGCGCGGCAGCGCGGCAAGTTACATTTGAAAGGCGCCAAGCGATGACGCTCTTGAAACTTGAAAATGTGCACACCTATTACGGGCATATTCACGCCTTGAAGGGCATCTCGCTCGAAGTGAACAAGGGTGAGGTGGTGACGCTGATCGGCGCGAATGGCGCGGGCAAAAGCACCACGCTGCGCTCGATCAGCGGCTTGGCGCGCCCGCGTTCGGGCAAAATTATTTTCGATGGCACGCTGCTGAACAACTTGCCGCCGCACAAAATCACGCGCATGGGCATCGGGCATGTGCCAGAAGGGCGCCGCATTTTCCCCGAGCTGACCGTGCGCGAGAATCTGGAGATGGGTGCTTTCACTGTGCCGCGCCGCGAGCTGGCGGAGCGCATGGAATACGCTTTCATGCTCTTTCCGCGCATCAAAGAGCGGCTCAATCAGCTGGGCGGCACGCTCAGCGGCGGCGAGCAGCAGATGCTGGCCATGGCGCGCGGCTTGGTGCTCAATCCGCGCATCTTGTTGCTCGATGAGCCTTCAATGGGCTTAGCCCCAGTGCTGGTGGATCAAGTTTTTGAGGCCATCGAGCGGTTGCACGCGCAAGGCACGACGATCTTGCTCGTCGAGCAGAACGCGCGCATGGCGCTCCAAGTGGCAGATCGCGGTTACGTCTTACAATCGGGCCAGATCGTCATGGCGGATACCGCCAAGGCGCTGCAAAACAGCGAAGTGGTGCGCAAGGCGTATCTCGGCGAGGAATGAAACCCTAGCCGCGCTGCAAGCGCCGCGTCAGGGCGCGCACAAACAGCGTGAACTCGTTCAGCTGCAGGCGCGCCGCCAAGAAGAAGTAAAATGCCACCCCTGCTGCGCTCGGTATGAAGACCAGCAGCAGGCGTTCTTGTAAGCCTTGTGGCGGAAACAGCTCGACAACGACGCGCGCCAAGGCGTAGACCAGTATGCCCATCAGCGCTGCTGCGCCGCTCACCTTGAGCGCCGTGCTGATCAGATGCTGACCGCCGAGCCCGTTGATGCGCCGCCCCAACAACACAAACGAGACGCTCATGTGGATCAAATGCTTGGCTGAATCGGCGATCATCAAGCTCAAAAAGCCGATGTGCGGCAAAAGCAGCAAAGTCAACACGATGTAGCAACCTAAGCTGAACAGACCGACTAGCGCCGGCGTCAGCGAGTCGCGTTGCGCGTAAAAAGCGCTGATCAAGAGCAAGTCTACCGCGGCGAACGGAATGCCCAGCAGATACAAGCGCAGCACAACGGCCATATCGAAGGTATTTTGCGCCGTGAACCGCCCATGCTCAAAGAGCAAGCCGATCAGCGGGCCTGCCAGCACGAACATGCCGATAGCTGACGGAATGATCAGCGTCAGCGCGAGCCGAATGCCCTGTCCGAGCGTCTGACGGAAAGCGGCGCGCTCGTCGAGCGCCAGCGCCTGACGCGCCAACGTCGGCAGAATCGCGATTGAGATCGCCGTGCCGACCAAGCCCATTGGAAATTCGCGCAAGTTGGTTGCCCAGTGCATGTAAGCGATGTTGCCCTCACCGGTCTGCGAAGCGATTGTGTAGCTGAACGGACGGTTGATCAGCACGTCGATCACCAACGTGGAGAGCACGGGCAGGTAGAGCAAGCCGATCCGACGCAAGCCGCGATGCTGCAACATTCTGGGCAGCGACCAGAGCACCAGTCGCAAGCGCACATCGCGCATTCCCAAAAACTGCAGGCTCAGCTGCGCAGCAGCGCCTAGCACCCAGCCGATTGCCACGCCCTGAATGCCGATGCGCGGCGCGAGCGCCAAAGTCGCCACCACGATTATCAAGTTGAAGAGCGCCGCCGCGAAAGCGGGATAGGCGAAGCGACGCAATGCGTAGAGCATCCCCGCCAACACTGAGAACGCGCTCATGAACATCAGCGAGGGCGCAGTGACGCGCAACAGCTCAGCCGAGAGCGTAAAGGCTGCCATGCTCATGCCGCTGCTGCGCAGGAGTGCCGCCTCAAGCTTGAAAGGCGACTCAAGCGGCGTGAGCGCAGGCGCGCCGCGATAGAAGGTGATGATATGCGGCGCGAAGAGCGTCATCAACAGCACCAGCGCGCCGCTGATCAACAGGACAAGGCTGATGAGCGCGCTGACCAAGCGCCACAGCTCGCGTTTATCCTCGCGCGCAGCGTATTCGCTCAGCACAGGCACAATTGCCGAGTTGGTATGCCCAAAGATCGCTAGGTCGTAGAGGTCGCGCGGGATGGTGATCGCGATCTGAAAGGCGTCCACAGCGCGGCTGGCGCCGAACAGGTTTGAGAGCAAGATTTCCTTGGCGAAGCCGAGCGCGCGGCTCGCAATGCTGCCAATGGCGAGGATCGTCGTGGCGCGAGCCAGCCCTGTGGAGACTGCCTCTGAGGATTGCTCCTCTTCAAGCGGCACGGCAGGTGCAGGAGTGACTGGTTCGCTCATCAAAAGGTCGCTCGGCTAGGAATCAGCGGGCAGCGCACGAATGCGCGCGATAAGCGCGGACGTGCTGCGTCCGGGCAGCAAGTCAATCAACACGACGCGCCCGCCATAAGCGGCGACCGCTGCGCGCTCAGGTAGCGGCTTGTGCTGATAATCGCCGCCTTTGACGTAAATTTCAGGTTGCAGCGCGCTGATCAGCGCGCTCGCTGTCTCGCCTTCGAAGATCAGCGCGGCGTCTACACAATGTAGAGCAGCGATCAAGCGCGCGCGCTCTGCCGCAGGCACAATCGGACGACCGCGCCCCTTGAGCGCTTGCGTAGATGCATCATCGTTCACTGCCACCAACAGCGCGCCGCCGAGCGCACGCGCGCTCTCTAGATACTCAAGGTGACCGACGTGCAGCAGATCGAAGTGTCCGTTCGTGAAGACGAGCGGCTTGCCTGCCGCGCGCAGCTCTGCGCGCAACGCAAGCGCTTCTGAGAGCGTCAGGACGCGATGAGATGCAATTAAGCTGGACATTGGCGGAATTGTAGCGCGTCTTGCGTCATGGCGCTAGAGCGCGCTTCGCGATATCTTCGCGCGATGAATTGACACTGTGTCTCAGAGGGAGTACAATCGAGCCCTGTGTTGAATTTTGCGCGATGGAGAGAGCTAGGCAATGTTCTTCTCACGCTCACGAGCGTTGGTTCTGCTCACTTGCGCGGCGCTGCTCGCGGCTTTGCTCTTGCCAACGGCCAGTAGCATGGCGCAGACGCGCCTGAAAGTCGTCGCCACATTCAGCATTCTCGGCGATTGGGTAGCGAATGTTGCCGCTGATAAAGTCGATCTCACAGTGCTGGTCGGCGCAGGCAGCGATACGCACACTTACGAGCCCGGCCCTGCCGATAGCGCGGCGCTCAGCGAAGCCGACCTGATCTTCGAGATCGGCGCTGAGTTCGAGACGTGGCTAGACGCGTTAGTCGAAGCATCCGGCACAAAAGCGAAGCGCATCGTCCTGACCGAAGGCATCGAACTACTGCCGCTTGAGAGCCATGAGCACGAGCATGAGCATAAGCATGAAAGCAAAGACGCGGACATGCATCACGGCGGCGAAGGGGATAAAGAAGGCGAACATGAGCATGGCGAGTTCGATCCGCACGTCTGGCACGACGTCTCGCTGGTGATGAAGATGGTTGAGCGCATTCGCGACGCTCTGATCGAGGCCGACCCAGCTAACGCCGAGTCCTACACCCTGCAGGCGTCGCTCTACCTCGCCGAGCTAGGCTTGCTCGACGGCGAGCTGCTGCTCGCAGTGGACGAGATACCTGAGGCGCGCCGCATCCTGATCACGACCCACAGGAGCCTCGCTTACTTCGGCGCGCGCTACAGCTTCAAAGTGGATAGCGCGCTCGGCGTGACCACTGAGGCAGCCGATCCGTCGGCGGGCGAGATCGCTGAGTTGATCGAGCGCGTGAAAGCCTCAGGCGTGCCTGCCATCTTCGCCGATAACGTCAGCAACCCGCGCTTGATGGAGCAAATCGCGCGCGAAGCGGGCGTCAAGCTGGCGCCGCCGCTCTTCACGGACGCGCTTGGCGAAAAGGGAAGCGAAGGCGAGACGTACGTCAAGATGATGCGCTACAACTTGCGGACGATCATCGAAGCGCTCAAGTAGACCTTCACGGCACTTTCTGTGAGCAGCAAACTGCGCGACGTGCGCCTTTTTTACAGTCGTCGTCGCTTCGCTGAGCCAGTGGCGGGCAGCCCTGCGCTTGAGATCGAGAACTTGTGCGTCAATCGTCCTAATCAGAGCGTCTTGGCGCTCGAGAACATCTCAGTGCGCGTGCCTGTTGGCACGCGGCTCGCGCTGATCGGCCCAAACGGGGCGGGCAAGTCCACCTTGCTCAAGACCATTGCAGGCTTGCTGCCGATTCGCTCAGGCAAGCTGCTCATCTACGGCCTGCCCGTTGGCGCTTGCCACCACCGCGTGGCGTATCTGCCGCAGCGCGGCGAGATCGATTGGCGCTTCCCGATCACGCTGCGGCGCTTGGTCATGACAGGACGTTACGTGCATCTAGGTTGGCTGCGCCAGCCTGATGCGCGCGATTGGCAGATCGTCGACCGCATGATCGAGCGGCTCGGCTTGGCAGACTTGGCAGATCGGCAGATCGGGCAGCTGAGCGGCGGCCAGCAGCAGCGAGCGCTATTGGCGCGCGCGCTGGCGCAAGAATCAGACCTGATTCTGCTAGACGAGCCAACCTCGGCAGTGGATGCCGAGACGCAAGCGATCATCAGCCGCTTGCTCGCCGAGCTGAGCCGCGATGGCAAGACGTTCGTGGTCGCCACGCACAACCTTGAGCGCCTTGAGAGCGATTTCGATAGCGCCCTGTATCTGCGCGAAGGGCAGCAAGTGCCGCCGCCGCTCGGCGCGCCTATCAACGCCGCTGTGCAGCCTATCCGATGACTTTCCTGAATGACCTGATCGAGCCGTTCGTCCGCTTTCAATTCATGCGCCATAGCCTGCTGGCGATTGTGCTCGTCGGCACGCTGTGCGCGACCATCGGCGTGTACGTCGTGCTGCGCCGCATGGCTTTCATCGGCGATGCCCTATCGCATACTGTGTTGCCGGGCATCGTTTTCGCCTATTTCAACGGCATCAGCCTGTTCTTCGGCGCTATGGTGGCAGGGTTGCTGACCGCGCTCGGCATCGGTTGGCTCTCGCGGCGCGAGACGCTGCGCGAAGATACCGCTATCGGCATCATGTTCACCTTCATGTTCGCGCTCGGCATCTTGCTGATGAGCACAGCGCGCTCGTTCCGCGATTTCACGCATATCCTGTTCGGAAATGTGCTAGGCGTCACGACAGATGACCTGACGCTGATCGGCATTGTGGCAGCCGTCGTTCTGGGCGCGCTGCTCTTGTTCCACAAAGAGCTTGAGCTGACTTCGTTTGATCCGATCCACGCTGAAGTGATCGGCTTGCGGCCGGATCGGCTGCGCTACGGCTTGCTGATCCTGCTGGCGCTGACAGTGGTGACTGCCATTCAGGCAGTCGGCGTTGTGCTGACCAGCGCTATGCTCGTGACGCCGGCCGCGACTGCCTCTCTGCTCACCAATCGTCTGCCGCGCATGATGCTGGTCGCCGTTGGCGTCGCCATCAGCGCCGGCGTGATCGGTCTGTACGCTTCTTATCGCTACAACGTGGCGTCTGGCGCTGCCATTGTGCTCGCCTGCACACTGCTCTTCGGCTTGGCTTGGCTTGGGCGCACGCTCAGCCGTTGGCTGAGCAATCGGCTGCCAAAGCGCAGCAAGCCTTAGCCAATTCGCCGTAGCTGTTTCCTGTGGGTATGCTAATATTGTGCAACACCTTGCTATGGAGGAATCTCAGCAGTGTCTCTGACTCAGTTCGCCATCATCGAATCCACGTTGCGCGAAGGTGAGCAGTTCGCCGGCGCCAACTTCACACCTGCTCAGAAGATGAAGATCGCCGAGAAACTTGACGAATTCGGCGTCGAGATGCTTGAGCTCTCATCGCCTGTTGCCTCGCCACAATCTGAGGCAGATGTGCGCATGATCGTCGGTATGAAGCTGAGGGCGCGCGTTTTGACGCACATCCGCTGCAACCGCGATGACGCTCTGCGCGCGCTCGACACAGGCGTAGACGGCTTGGACATCGTGATCGGCACGTCGCCAGCGTTGCGCAAACACAGCCATGGCAAAACTATCGATGAGATCATTGATCTAGCGCGCGAAGTGCTGACTTTCGTCCGTCGCCAAGCGCCGAACATCATCCTGCGCTTCAGCACAGAGGATACATTCCGCAGCAACGAGGCGGATTTGCTGCGCGTCTATCTGGCTGTGGCAGAGCTGGGGGTGCTGGATCGGCTGGGCGTCGCGGATACGGTCGGCATTGCCACGCCGCGTCAGGTCTATCACTTGGTCAGCTTGCTGCGGCGCCTGACAGGCTTGGACATTGAGTTTCACGGGCACAACGATAGTGGTTGTGCCATCGCGAACGCGTATGCCGCGCTCGAGGCAGGCGCTACGCACGTGGATACCACTGTGCTGGGCATCGGCGAGCGCAATGGCATCACACCGCTCGGCGGCCTGATCGCGCGGCTCTACCTTGACAACCGCGAGCTGCTGATGAAGAAGTACCGCTTGCACCTGCTCTACGAGATCGATCACATGGTCGCTGAGATGGTCGGCGTGCAAGTGCCGTTCAACAATTACATCACTGGCGCGACGTTCTTCACGCACAAAGCGGGCATTCACACCAAAGCAGTGCTGGCGGCGCCCGAGACCTACGAGAGCATCAATCCAAGCGACTTCGGCCTGAAGCGCAAGGTGCATATTGCGCATCGCCTGACCGGCTGGAACGCTGTGCGCAATCGCGCGCGGGAGCTCGGTCTCTCGCTGACCGATGAGCAGGTGAAGGCTGCCACACAGCGCATCAAGGAGCTCGCCGATCAGCGCATCGTGACGCCTGAAGAGGTAGACGAGATGCTGCGCGCGCAGGCCATTCTGGGATAAGCGCGAGATGGCGGGCTATACCTTTGCAGAGAAAGTGCTGGCGCGCGCCGCGGGGCTGCGCGAGGTGCGCGCAGGGCAGATCGTGGATGCGCGCCCTGACATCGTGCTGAGCCACGACAACACTGCTGCCATCTACCAGATTTTCAAAAAGCTCGGCGTCAGCCGCGTGAAATATCCTGAGCGGCTCGCCATCACGCTCGATCACGCCGTGCCTGCGCCGACCACGCAACACGCGCAGAATCACGCTGAGGTGCGCCAATTCGTGCGCGAGCAAG
Organism: Chloroflexota bacterium; assembly: GCA_017743585.1. Classification (GTDB taxonomy): domain Bacteria; phylum Chloroflexota; class Anaerolineae; order Aggregatilineales; family UBA2796; genus CP2-2F. The sequence continues at coordinate 476 of JAGHYP010000023.1, read as the reverse complement.
GCGTGCGGCACTTTTTTGAGGTAGGGCGCGGCATCTGTCATCAAGTGTTGAGCGAAGAAGCGATCGTTTTGCCGGGCGAGCTGATCTTGGGCGCGGATAGCCACACGACACACTTCGGTTGGCTCGGCGCGTTCGGCGCAGGGGTCGGACGCAGCGAAGTGGCTGCGCTGTGGGCAACGGGCGAGCTATGGTTGCGCGTGCCTGAGAGCATGAAAGTGGTGGTGACGGGCGAATGGCGCGCGGGCGTCACCGCTAAAGATTTCTGCCTCAAGCTGATCGGCGATCTAGGCGTGGAAGGCGGCATCTATATGTCGGTTGAGTTTCACGGCGAGGCGATCAGCGCCTTGAGCCTTGATAGCCGCGCCGTGATCCCGAACATGATGGCTGAGTTCGGCGCGAAGACAGCCTACTTGCCGCCCGATCAAGCGATCTTCGATTATCTCGCGCCGCACTCAGCCATCATGTTCGGGATCACG